>JALRBW010000008.1 GCA_023257625.1 Flavobacteriaceae bacterium
CTATGGTTAAGACCGCAAAGAATATGGGAATGTGTATCTATCAATATGCTTAAACCAGTGCAGTTTGTTGGTAAAGGAGATAGCGTTGCCAAAACAGCCTATTTAGTACCCCTAGAATTATTAAAAAATTAAAGGTCACTAAACAGTACGCAGATCAAAAACTTTCAAAGGTTGAATGGCCTCAGCTTAAAGCAGTTTCTTAAGCATTCATTTGAAGTAATTCCTCAACTATTTTTCTTGAGTTAGACAATCTAGGTACTTTGTGTTGTCCACCTAGTTTTCCATTTTTTGCTAACCAATTATAAAATAACCCTTTACGAGCCACGTGAATTTTTAGACAATCTAGCGTAATATTTTTATAACGCTTGGCTTCATAATCAGAATTTTCATCTTGAAGCGCTTGATCTAGTAATAAAGTAAACTGGTCAATATTTTTGGGTACTTTTTCAAACTCTATTATCCATTCGTGCGCTCCCTTTTTTTGATTTTGCATAAATATTGGAGCAGCAGTATAATTTGAAACTACACAGTTTAAATCTTTAGTTACCTTTTCAATTGCTTTTTCCGCATTATCAATAATTAATTCTTCACCAAAAGCATTGATGTGGTGTTTTGTTCTACCCGTTATTTGAATTCGATATGGAGATAGGTTTGTAAAGCGAATGGTGTCCCCAATTTTGTAGCGCCATAGACCAGCATTTGTTGTAATGACAAGAGCATAATTTCTGTGTAATTCGACTTCTGAAAGGGTGACACATTTTGCATCTTCTACGGGGTCTTCATCACCATTAAAAGGTATAAATTCGTAGAAAATTCCATAGTCTAACATAAGTAGTAAATCTTCTGAGTTGTTTTGGTCTTGTATAGCAAAAAAACCTTCTGAAGCATTGTAAATTTCGTAAAATTGAAATCCAGGTTTTTGGAAAAGACTTTTGTATAAATTCCGGTACGGCTTAAAACTTACACCTCCATGAAAATATACCTCTGCTTCGGGCCAAACCTCAGAAATGGTAGTTTTTTCTGTTTCACGTAAAACATTTTGAAGTAGTATCAACATCCATGAGGGAACTCCAGCTAAACTTGTAACTTTTTCTGGAATTGTTTCTGTAATAATAGCTTTCATTTTGGTTTCCCATTCTGCAATTAAAGAGGTTTTGTGACTTGGGGTACTACTAAGTTCTGCCCAAAAGGGAAGGTTTTGAATAATTATGGCTGATAAATCTCCAAATGAACTGTTGTTTTCATTATATAATTCATGACTTCCACCAAGTCGTAAACATTTGCCATTGAGTAATTGGGAATTTTCATTGTTGTTGAAGTAAAGGGACAACATATCTTTTCCCGCTTTGTAATGACAATCTTCTAATGCCTCTGAACTTACCGGAATAAATTTGCTTTTCGCTTGAGTTGTTCCACTTGATTTGGCAAACCACTTTATTGGACTAGGCCAAAAAATATTTTGAATTCCTTTTCGGCAGCGTTCAATATCTGAAGATATCGATTCGTAACTATGTAAGGGAATTTTATTTTTAAAATCCTCATAAGATTGAATGCTTTCAAAACCATAGCGTTTTCCAACTTCTGTATCTTTAGCTTTAGTTACAAGATGAAACCGCAACTCCTCTTGAACTTCATTAGGAAACTTCATAAAAAGTTCCATTTGGTGAATTCTCTTTTTAAGAATCCAAGAGGCTATTGAATGAAATAGGGGTAAGGGCATAAAATATTCGTTATCTTACTGCGTAAAAATAAAGAATTATAAGTGAGCATATGTTTAAAGCTACCTTAAAAAAAATGAAGACGGAAATGGCAAATCCAATTCAGTACTATTTAGAAACTGAAAATGGGTTTTTACATGTTAATTCGTGTTTGGATAAGCAGCTTATTCTTCTACATACAGGTTATCAGTGTTTACAATGTTCTCTTGAACGCCCCATTTTTAGACAAGGGTTTTGTCAACGTTGTTTTTTTGACAGTCCAGCAGCAGGGGAATGGATAATGCGCCCCGAATTAAGTAAGGCTCATTTAGGACAAGCAGATCGTGACCTAGCCTATGAATCAGAAGTACAATTACAACCTCACATTCTGTATTTAGCTATGAGCAGCCATTTAAAAGTGGGAGTCACTCGGAAAAGCCAATTGCCAACACGATGGATAGATCAAGGTGCGCATCAAGCTATGTCGCTTATAGAGGTTCCTAATCGTTACCTAGCTGGAGTGGGTGAAGTTGCTCTAAAAGCACATTTTTCAGACAAGACCAATTGGAGAAAAATGTTACAAAAGCCCACTGAAAATATCAATTGGGAAGAAGAACGTAATAGGGCGTTAGATTTTTTACCTAACGATTTGAAACCCTACATTATTAGAGATGCACCTAATTGGGTAACTCTTGATTTTCCCGTGCATCAGTATCCTGAAAAAGTAAATAGTTTAAACCTTGAAAAGACCCCTTATTTTGAAGGGAAATTAGTTGGAATTAAAGGGCAATATTGGGTATTCGAAGATCATACTGTGTTTAATGTACGTGGGAATGAAGGCCAAAAAATTTCTTTGACAATTTCTTAACTTATGTGTTTAGATGAAGCTTCTAAACGTCGGTTCAATTCACTAAGTTCTTTTCGGGTTAATTCTCGGTATTTTCCTACTCCCATATCCAGTTCAATATTCATAATTCGAATACGTTTTAGAGTGACTACTCGGTAATCCAAATACTCACACATACGTCTAATTTGACGATTAAGTCCTTGAGTAAGAATTATTCTAAATTTATTTTTATGAAGTTGCTCTATTTCACACTTACGGGTTATTGTATCTAAAATAGGAATTCCATTTGCCATTTTTTCTATAAATTCCTTGGTGATTGGTTTATTGACAGTAACTATATATTCCTTTTCATGATTGTTTCTTGCACGTAAAATCTTATTTACAATATCACCGTCATTTGTTAGCAAAATCAACCCTTCACTAGGTTTGTCCAAACGGCCAATAGGAAATATTCTAATGGGGTAATTGATGTAATCAATAATATTATCTTTTTCCACTCGAGTATCTGTGGTACAAACAATTCCCACAGGTTTATTAAATGCTAGATAGACATGACGATCTCCATGTGAATCTATCGGATGGCCATCCACGGTAATGATATCTTTTGAAGTCACTTTTTGTCCCATAACCACAGGAGTTCCGTTAACGGTAATACGGCCAGCTTCTACAAGTTTATCAGCTTCTCTTCGAGAACAAAATCCAACTTCACTTAGGTATTTATTGATACGGACGCCTTCTTCTATTGCCATTACCTATTAGATTTTAATTTCATCTTGAGGAGCGAGATTGAATTTTTTTCTAAAGAGGAACACAAAAAAATACAAGAAAGGAGTATCTAAAAAAGCAATAAGAATTTTAAAAAGAAAACTGGAAATTACCAATCCTAAAAATTGATCCCATGAAAGAATTTTAAATACGCATAGTAAACCAATTACTGCAACAGTATCAATTAATTGTGAACTGAAAGTTGAAAAGTTATTGCGAAGCCATAGGTGTTTTCCATGAGTAAACTTTTTCCAAAAATGATAAATTCGAATATCAACAAATTGTGCTGAAAGATAAGCGATCATAGAGGCAAATACGGCTATGGGAGAAAGTGCAAAGACACGCTCAAAAAGGGCGTCACTAACAGGTGAATTTTCTAAAGCTGGTACCAAATTGGCTAGAAGTATAATTCCCATGGAAAACAAGGAAGCAAAAATTCCAGCAATAACTACCTCATTTGCTTTTTTCTTTCCGTAAATCTCTGAAATTAAATCTGTAATTAAAAAGGTTAGGGGATAGGGTAAAATTCCAACAGAAAGTTCAAAAAGTGAGTTGCCAAAAATAGAAATCTCAATGGGATACCAATAGAAAAATTTTTGAAATATTAAGTTAGACACCACCAAAGAGGTGATAAATAAAGTAGCTAAATAGAGATAAATTTTTCGGGCGTGTTCTATGGGTTCAGCAGCCATTTATTGAATATTTAAATCAAAAGGGAGTAAGGCCTGGAAGACGGTATACGAATTGGGATTGGTAAATGATTCTAAAGTGTGTTGCATCTTTTTAGGTACCCATCCTTCTAAGGGATGAGGAGAAAAAAGCGAAACAGAAACTCCCTGAAGAAGCGATTGTAAACTTTCTTCAAACTGAGGATAGGTCATCACATTGTATTCTTGAATTCCTGCGGCTTGCGCTGCAGCGTTTAGGGCATCTTGTATTCCCCCCAATTGGTCAGCCAGCCCTTGAGCCACAGCTTGATTACCACTCCACACGCGTCCTTGAGCTAGGGTTTCAACTTCTCTTGCTGTTAATGAGCGCCCTTGTGCAACCCGATCTTTAAACAGGACATAGGTTTGTTCAATTCCCTTTTCAGTTTGTGTTCTAAAATTGTCCGTCATAGGTGAAAAAAAACTATAGCCTAGTCCGTTGGGATGGGTTTCAACACGTTCTGCACGAATACCTTTAGAGGCTAAAAAACCACTTGCATTAGGCAGGGTGGCAAATACGCCTATAGACCCCGTAATGGTCAGTGGGTCTAAAAAGATTTGATCTGCCCCAGCAGCGATATAATACCCCCCTGATGCGGCTACATTCCCCATGGAGACAATCACGGGCTTTTTTGCTTTTACTTTTTCTATGGCTTGCCAAAGAAGCTCAGAGGTTAGCGCACTTCCCCCTGGAGAATCAACACGAAGTACAACGGCTTTAATCCAATCATCTTTTGCTAGGGTTTCAAACGCTTTTACAAAAGCCTCTTGCGAAATATAACTTTCCGATTCGGGTCCATACAAAATGGTTCCTTGTGCATACACTACCGCAATACGGTCTTTAATTTCTGAATTGTATTGCGAGGCGTTTCCCAAAAGGGAGGCTGTAGAAACGTATGATACGGAATCTTCTGCTGAAATTCCTAAGCGTTCTTTGACCATGGCTTCGAGGTCATTTTCATAGCCAAGTTGATCAACCAGGTGGGCTTCAAGGGCATCTAAGGGTACTGCAATTTTTGAGTCTATTGCTAAAGTATCGAGTGCTGATGGACTTAAGTTTCGAGTCTCTGCCATTTCATCGCGGAGAGTTTCCCAAAGGTCACTCAGTAAGGTTTTAATCTGAAATCGATTGTCATCACTCATTTCATTTTCTAAAAAGGGCTCCACGGCACTTTTGTATTTTCCATGACGAATAACTTCCATTTTTAAACCGTATTGGTCTTGAAAATCTTTGTAGTATAAAACTTCTGAAGCAAGTCCTTTAAACTCTATCATACCCGCAGGATTTAGAATAATGGAATCTGCTACTGAGGTGAGGTAATAAGATTTTTGGCTTGCTATATCATGATAAGCATAAATAAATTTTTCAGTTGTTTTAAATCTCAATAATGCATTTCTAATTTCTCTAATTTGACTCCATCCTGCTGAAATAAAATCAGCTTGTAAAATAATCCCTTCAATATTTGGATGCTGTGCTGCGTTTTCTATCGCGAGTAAAAGATCATGGAGTCCAATAATTTGGTCATTAAGTTCAAACAGGACTTCTAGTTCATTAAATTTTGGGGGACGATCTGCAATTTGGGTATTCAAATTAAGCGTTACCACGCTATTTGGTTTAGAAATTTTTGGTGCTATGGGCTCTTGTAAGATACTCGCTATACTTGAAATTAAAACAAGTCCAAAAACTAAAAGTAAAATTAAAGCCGTTAGCGTGCCTAATATGGAGGCAAAAAAACTTTTAAAAAAATTCATATGCATACAGTTGACGCTACAAATATAGGGTTTTGTAGCTTTGCCTAAGAGTGAATAGAAAGAACCATAATAACGCCGTAATCTCTTTAGGAAGTAATCAAGGTAACCGCTTGCTCTTTATGCAAAAAGCACTTTGCTTAGTAGAGCAAGAATCCATTACCATCGAAAGGTGTTCTTCCTTATATGAAACCCCACCTTGGAGATTTGAAAGTATGCCTTTTTATAATGCAATTGTGGTTATAAAAACTTCCCTTTCTCCTTTTGAATTACTTGAAGAACTACTCAAAATTGAACGTCAACTTGGTCGTATTCGATCAACAGAATCTAAAGACTACAAAGCGCGAACCCTAGATCTGGATCTTTTACTTTATAATGAAGAAATTTTAAAAAGCCCTAAACTTACATTACCCCACCCACGGTTGCATCTACGAAATTTTGTATTAGACCCTTTAGTAGAGGTTGCGCCCGAAAGGTTACATCCAGAATTAGGAAAAACTATGATGCAATTGAGAAAGGCAAGTGAAGATATTGCAACGTGTGTAAAATTGCCTTTTAAAAACTGGACACCTCCAATTTTTGATTTTTTCTCTTATATCGCTTTAGAGGGAAATATTGGTGCGGGAAAGACCACTTTAACTAAAAAAGTAGCATCACGTTTTGGCGTCTCTAAAATTCATGAACAGTTTTCAAAAAACCCCCATTTAATTGACTTTTATGAAAATCCAGACATCCATGCCCTAGCGGTAGAGTCTTTTTTTTTACAAGATCGAGCACAACAACTTTCTCAATTTTGGAAGAATCATAAAGGCAAGGCTGTGGCTGATTATTCTTTTGATAAATCGTTAATTTTTGCTTCTCAAACCTTGGAATTATCACTTTTTAACTCTTTTCAGCACACCTTTAAAGTAGCACAAAAATCCATTCCAACTCCCGACCTAATACTCTATCTAGACACTCCTGTTGATCAGTTACATCAGCAGATAAGACGTCGTGGGCGTTCTTTTGAACAAACCATAGAAACATCTTATCTAAATGCGTTAGAAAAAAAATACAAGCAATGGTGTTCTGTACCTTCAGAATATCCCAAAGTAATTCTCTCAACCAAAGGAATTGATTTTGAAGCCAATGAAGCTGACTTTCAATACGTTTTGCGGGCTATTTTCCGAATTGGAGTTTTGCGAACACATCCCACACCACCACTCCAGTAGCTACACTGATATTGAGAGAATGTTTTGTTCCGAATTGGGGGATTTCAAGCACCCCATCACATTGAGAAACCACCTCTTGATTTACCCCCTGTACTTCATGACCAAGTACCAAAGCGTATTTTGTGTTCTTTTGGGGAATAAATTCAGATAAAGGAAGGGCTTTATCTGCTTGTTCTACAGCCCAAACCTGTACTTTTTCTTTTTGAAGTTTTTCAACTACCTCTAGGGTTGTGTTGACATATTCCCAAGCCACGTTTTCTGTAGCCCCAAGTGCCGTTTTATGAATGTCTTTGTGGGGTGGCGTTGCCGTAATTCCACATAGGAAAACCTTTTCAATTAAAAAGGCATCGGCTGTACGAAACACAGAGCCTATATTGTTTAAACTGCGCACATTGTCTAAAATGAGAATTATAGGCGATTTTTGAGCCGCCTTAAATTCGGCTTCGGTTTTCCGATTGAGTTCTTCGTTTTTGAGTTTGCGCATAACTTGTTAGAAAAAACAAAAGTACACAGTCTTATTTTTCTCAAGCTATTTGCATCTTTGTTTTTGAACTCCAAACAAAATAAATACATTCGTAAAAACAGCAAATTTTGGCTAAAGCACCTAAGGAAACCCCTTTAATGAAACAATACAACAGCATCAAGGCGAAATACCCTGACGCTTTGTTGTTGTTTCGAGTGGGTGATTTTTATGAAACTTTTGGTTTAGATGCTATAAAGGCTGCTAGGATATTAGGCATTATTTTAACTAAACGAGGTGCAGGGAGTACTAGTGAGACCGAATTAGCAGGTTTTCCTCACCATTCTTTAGACACCTACTTGCCTAAGTTGGTAAAAGCAGGCTGTAGAGTGGCAATTTGTGATCAATTAGAAGATCCAAAATTGACCAAAACAATTGTAAAACGTGGTGTTACTGAATTAATTACCCCTGGGGTTTCACTTCACGATGATGTTTTAAATCAAAAGGAACACAATTATTTAGCGGCTGTATTTTTTGATAAAAAATGGGGTATTGCTTTTTTAGATATCTCTACAGGTGATTTTTGGGCTGCCGAGGGAACAGTAGCTCAAGTAGATCAATTACTGCAGAGTTATGCTCCAAGTGAAGTACTCATTGCTAAACCCAAAAAAGCTCTTTTTACGGAAACATTTGGCACTTCTCATCCCTGTTTTTATATGGAAGATTGGGCCTTTGAACAGAGTACAGCCTTAGAGAAATTAACCACTCACTTTAAGACCACTTCACTTGCTGGTTTTGGCTTAGACACCTACAGCGCTTCCGTTTGTGCTGCTGGTGCAGTATTGCATTACTTGTCTGAAACGCAACATAACAAGCTTCAACATATTACCCGTATTCATCCTATTCACCAAGAATCATATGTGTGGCTAGATCGGTTTACCCAACGTAACTTAGAGTTGTTTCAATCCACCCACCCAGAGGGGGTATCTTTAATCCAAATATTAGATCAAACTCGAACCGCAATGGGTGGGCGCTTGTTACGCCGTTGGTTGGCCTTTCCTTTGGTAGATTCCAAAGAAATTCAATACCGTTTGGCATGCGTTCGCGTTTTTTATAATGATCAGGAAATTCGAAAAAAAACCCATGAGGCTCTAGCAGATATAGTAGATTTAGAACGTATCATGGCTAAAATTGCCACAGAAAAAATCAGTCCCCGTGCCTTAGTTCAGCTTGGCCATGCTTTGAAAATTTTAGAAGGGTTAAAATTGGAATTCAAGTCAACTCAACATAAGGTATTTCATCAAGAAATAAAAGAACTGCCTAATGCCCAGTCTGTAATTGACTTATTGCAACAAATGCTTGACCCTGATGCCCCTGTTTTGCTATCAAAAGGTAAAGTGATTGCTGCTGGCGTTTCGGCTGAGTTAGATCATTTACGCAGTCTTCGCAACACAAGTCAATCGCATTTAGATGCCCTACTAGAAAGGGAATCCGACCGAACTCAAATTCCATCTCTTAAAATTGCCTTTAATTCTGTTTTTGGATATTACATTGAAGTACGCAATACCCATAAGGACAAGGTGCCAGAGGATTGGATTCGTAAGCAAACCTTAGTGAATGCTGAACGGTACATCACGGAAGAATTAAAAACGTTTGAAACACAAATACTTAATGCTGGTGATGAAATTCAACACATCGAACAGGAGCTCTACACTGCCCTTTTGCATCAATTGCAACAGTATTTATCGCTATTAAAACAAAATGCAGCTGCCGTGGCGCGTTGGGATGTATTGTCTTGTTTTGCTCAACTGGCCACAAAACACAACTACTGTGAACCCGAAATACACGAGGGCGTAACCCTCGAATTACAAGGCGCTCGTCATCCGGTGATTGAACAACACTTGCCTTTAGGCACACCCTACATAGCAAATGATGTAACCCTTGACCCTGCTGATCAGCAAATGATTATGATTACTGGGCCCAATATGTCTGGTAAATCAGCCTTGTTGCGTCAAACGGCCTTAGTCGTTTTGATGGCGCAAATGGGAAGCTTTGTTCCCGCAACCCAAGCCAAAATAGGGATTGTTGATAAGCTGTTTACGCGGGTAGGAGCAAGTGACAACATATCAATGGGGGCGTCTACTTTTATGGTTGAAATGAACGAAACTGCCTCAATACTAAACACACTATCCGAGCGTAGCTTAGTTTTGTTAGACGAAATAGGAAGGGGAACCAGTACGTATGACGGTATTTCAATAGCTTGGGCCATTGCAGAGTATTTGCATGAGCACCCGTTTCACCCTAAGGTATTGTTCGCTACCCATTATCATGAACTCAATGAAATGACGACTCTTTTTTCTAGGATAAAAAATTACAATGTCTCAATTAAAGAAGCGGAAGATACCGTACTTTTTTTACGAAAATTAGTACCCGGAGGTAGTGCACACAGTTTTGGAATCCATGTAGCAAAAATGGCAGGGATGCCACAATTTGTGCTAAAAAAAGCACAAGAAAAATTAAAAACATTAGAGACTTTACAGCAAAAAGGAAAATTACCCTCAACACCTAAAGACGATGACTCCCTACAACTCAGCTTTTTTAAGTTAGACGACCCCCTTCTTGAAGCAATTCGTGATGAAATCAAGGCGTTGGATATAGATACCCTAACTCCTGTAGAAGCATTGATGCAATTGCATCAAATAAAAAAGCGATTGACACAAAAAAAGTAACTCTAATAGCCGGAAGTCACACTAAAAAAAAACTTAGGTTAAATGCATTTTAAGTTTTTAGAAAAATCAAAAATAGTTTACATTTGCAGACCATCATGCGAAAGTAGCTCAGGGGTAGAGCATCACCTTGCCAAGGTGAGGGTCGCGGGTTCAAATCCCGTCTTTCGCTCTGTCGAATGCTCGGGTGGTGGAATAGGTAGACACGTTGGACTTAAAATCCAATGACCATTGCGGTCGTGCGGGTTCAAGTCCCGCCTCGAGTACTTTAAGAATCCGTAACTAATTGTTTAACATCAAGTTGCGGATTTTTTTTATTTCATGATGACAACATATTGGCAACAAAATAGTTTAATTTAATGCTTTTAAAACTCAAAAACTTCTCAAGCACATCTAATCCAAACTAACGGGCATAAGTTTTAGAAAACTTTTTTATAGAACTTGTGTTGGAATTTGATATATAACATAATCTTTCTAATTTAGAGTTATTATTAACTAAAAATCAATTAAAATGATAAAATATCTTTTTTTAATAGGCATTACCTTAGCAGGGTGCCAACAAAATAATGAAAATGCAAAAGAAGAAGCACAATCTTCTCCACCAGGCTATGTTATTCAGGAAGGAAAAAAAATAGCAGTTAATGACGCAAATCCAGAAAATCTAGTGTTTTGGGATCGCTATATCCAAGCTCATAATGAGCGTGATTTAGAAACTATATCAGCCATGAATAATGATTCTATAACCATATATACCTATGATGGGAACAAAACAGTGGGTACAGCAGCTCATCTAGAAAACCTAAATATGTGGTTCGACACTTCAAATCCTAAATGGAATACCTATTTCTCCTATACAATGAAAATAGAAGGTCAAAAAGGAGCATGGGTTATTTCGGGGCATGAAATGACTGAGACAGTTGAGGGTGAATCCATTAAACATTATGACATTACGGATGCTTACATAGAGGATCAAAAAGTCAAAGCTTTTTGGGTTTATCAAAGAAAGTAATCTAAAGATCTCAAAAATTATTTGTCTAAAACCCTTCCAAGTGAAGGGTTTTTCTTTTACACTAATTCCTTCTAATTTATTTTTCTAATTTTCATATTTAATCCACATATTTAACAAATCCTATTTAATAATTTTTTCTTATTATTCGTTAATTTTTAAAAATGATTCCAATTTAAATGAGTCTGTATCTTCCTGTAGTTTTTGTAAGTATTTTGTTTTGGGTTATAGCCCATTTTTTAAATAAAGAAAATGCTAAATACCTATTGTCGGGTTACAACACGATGTCTGAAGAGGAAAGAAAAAATTTTGATATAGATAAGTATTTAGTCTTGTTTAAAAAATTTTTCAAACAACTTTCCTATTATACTTTTCTGTTTTTTCTAATAGCCAAATATCTTTACACAGATAAAATAGCCTTAATTTTATGGAGTATTCTCATTTCCATAGCCCCATTATACCTTGTATTTAAAGGAAAAGAATTCAAAAAGAAATAATTGTAATTTTGGAGCAGATTTTAAAAATCTAGAAACGAACCCTTAATGATAATATCTTATGAGAAATTTTATTTTATTTTTTGTTTTTGTTTTAGCAGCATGCCAAAACCCTTCTCCAAAAGAAGTACCAACGTATGATATTCAAGACCTTTTTGATAATATTAGTATCAGTGGAGGTTATTTTTCTTCTTCAGAAGAAAGCTTGATTTACAGTAGTAATGAAACTGGAATTTATAATATTTATGAAGTAGATATTACTAGTGGATCCACTGAGCAATTGACTTTCTCAGATCAAGAATCCTTATTTGTGAGTTCTTACGTTCCTAACAGTACTGATTTTATTTACTCTGCTGATAAAGGGGGTAATGAAATTAATCATTTATATCTTCAAAGAAGAGGGGGTGAAACCATTGATATTACCCCTGGGGAAAATGAGAAAAGTATTTTCTACCAGTGGTCACAAGATAATACAGCACTTTATTATTTATCCAACAAGCGTGACTCTAGATATTTTGATCTCTACAAAATGGAAATAGATACCTGGGAACCAACCCTTGTTTACGAAAATACAGAAAATCTATCTATTGCAGATATTTCTAATAATGAGCAATATTTATTATTGTCTCAGTCGGTTACAACAAGTGAAAATAAATTTTATTTTGTAGATCTTACAGCGGGTAAAACTTTAGAGATTTCAACTGCACCAGGAAGTTATTCAAGTGCTGGTTTTTCTAATGATAATTCAAGTTTTTATTACATTACTGATGTAGATAAAGAATTTTCTTACCTCAAAAAATATACAATAGATTCAGACACCGATGAAGTAATTTATGAAACTGATTGGGATGTGATGTATAGTTATTTGAGTAAAAATGAAACCTTTCGAATCATAGGGATAAACGAAGACGGAAAAAATGTGATTCGTGTTTTTGATACTCAAACCAATGAAGCCCTAAATCTGCCCGATTTTGACGGGGGTGATATTACGAGTATATCATTTTCTGAACAAGAAAATAAAATTCGTGTAAGTGTTGGGTCTTCAAAAATGCCAAATGATTTATTTGTTTACAATTTAGAAGACCAATCCGTTAAAAAGCTAACCAATAGTTTAAATCCAGCTTTAGATCCTAGCCATTTGGTTGAAGCTGAGGTTATTCGATACCCTTCATTTGATGGACTTGAAATCCCAGCTATATATTATAAGCCTTTAAATGCGTCAAGTCAGAATAAAGTTCCCGCTTTGGTTTGGGTCCATGGAGGTCCGGGAGGACAGTCTCGAGCAAATTTTAGCCCGTTAATTCAGTACCTCACAAATAGTGGCTATGCTGTTTTAGCAGTTAACAACAGAGGAAGTAGCGGCTACGGGAAGACGTTTTATAAAATGGACGATAAAAATCATGGAGAAAAAGATTTACAAGATTGTGTATGGGGCAAAAAATGGCTGCAAGAACAAGCCGATATCGATCCTGATAAAATTGGTATTATTGGTGGTAGCTACGGCGGTTATATGACTATGGCTGCTATGACTTTTACTCCCGATGAATTTAAAGTTGGAGTTAATATTTTTGGAGTTACCAACTGGATACGTACTCTAAAATCTATTCCTTCTTTTTGGGAAGCGAGTAGAAAAGCACTTTATGATGAATTAGGTGATCCTTATTCCTCTGATTCTATTAGATTGAAGAAAATATCACCTTTATTTCATGCTGACCAAGTTAAAAATCCTGTAATGGTGCTTCAAGGAGCAAATGATCCAAGAGTTTTACAAATTGAATCAGATGAAATTGTGGCGGAACTTAAGAAAAATAACATCCCAGTAAATTATGTTGTTTTTGAAGATGAAGGTCACGGATTTCTGAAAAAAGAAAATCAAATTGAGGGCTATAAACAAATTAAAGAGTTTTTAGATTTTTATTTAAAATCACAAACATTAAATGTAAGCCCTGAAAGAATAGATTAAAAAAAAACCTCCTTTTAGGAGGTTTTTTTTTAAAATCTTATTAAGGTCCGCTTTTTCTTTTCTCTTGAATCTCTTTTGCTCGAGTTGTAGTCAACCCAAAGACTTTTCCCTGGGCAGCGTCTTCTAAAAATCTATCGATATACTCTTTGCTTAACGTGTCGTTATCCTTGTATTTTTTCCGTAATTCTTTCAGTTCAATATGAAGTTTTTCACGCACTTCTTTGTAATAAGGGTTCTCATATACATTATTAAGTTCTTGAGGGTCTTTTTTCCGATCGTAAAGTTCCCATTCATCAAGGGCAAAGTAATAATGAATTAGTTTATAATCCTTAGACACCAATGCATAATGTCGATTCACCATATGTTCGGCAGGGTATTCGTAATAATGGTAATAAACTGATTCACGCTTCCAAGTTCCTGATTCGGTCAAAACTGGCACCAAACTTTCTCCTTGCATATCCTCTGGTGCAGAAATTCCAGCTAGGTCTAAAAAGGTTTGTGCAAAATCTAAGTTTTGAACCATTTCATCAGAAACTGAACCCGGACGAATATGGTCTTTCCATGCCATTAAAAGAGGGGTTTTAAACGATTCGTTATAGGCAAAACGTTTATCAAACCAGCCGTGTTCACCTAAGTAAAAACCCTGATCAGAGGTGTATACTATTAATGTATTGTCCATTAAATTATTAGCTTCGAGATAGTCCAGTACCCTTCCCACATTTTCGTCAATGGCTTGAATTGTACCAAGGTAATCTTGCATATAGCGCTGGTATTTCCATCTCATTTTATCTTCATCTGACATATTATGATAACTTATCTTGAATTCTTCATTTATAGGAGTATAAGCTTTTATATATTTTTCTTTTTGTTCAGGAGTAAGTCTATTCATAGTCATTTCAGTACGAATCTTATCATATCCTATTTCATTTAAATTAATTTCATCCATTACTTCAGGAAATAATTTATTATCACCTGACCATCCCATATGATGTAAAATACTCATTTCAGCTTCTTTAGCTGCATTTCCTCTACCTTCATAATTGTCAAATAAAGTAGAGGGCTCAGGAAAGGTTTGATTTAAAAACTGATCATAATGTCTTTCAGCCATATACCATGATCGATGTGGGGCTTTGTGAAGGTACATTAGCAAAAAAGGATCTTTTTCATTGCGGTCATTTTCAAGCCAATCTAAGGTAAAATCAGTTATGATATCAGTGGCATAACCTTCTACTTTAATTTCGCCTTCATTTTTAGTTATAAATTCAGGATTCCAATAAGCACCTTGCCCGGGAAGAATTTTAAATTCATCAAATCCCTCAGGGTTATTTCCAAAATGTAATTTTCCAAACATTGCAGTTTGATAACCACTTTGTTGGAGCAGTAAGGGAAAAGTAATATTTGAAGAATCAAAGGCAAAATGATTGTCTACTTTTCCATTTAAATGAGAATGTTTGCCCGTAAGTATAGTAGCCCGGCTAGGGGCACAGATCGAATTGGTTACACTAGCATTGGTAAAACGCATTCCAATCTTGGCAATTCGATCAATATTGGGGGTTTGAATCAGATGATCACTGTAAGCAGAAAGAGCTTGATAGGCGTGATCATCAGACATGATAAACACTATATTAGGTCGTGCGGGTGAAGCGGGGGGTTGTGTGCACCCCCAAAGTAAAAATAAGACAAAGCACACAAAAAGGCGTAGCAACATGATGTTTAATTTTGATTACAATTACAAGATACGGCATTCTTTAAGGAAAAATAAAGTGGAAAAGCATTTTAAACGCCCATTTTTAGAAACGCTTACTATCTTTGCCAAAACGACCCTTTTGAAAGTAAGCCAACGCCTTCTATTGCCCTTCATTTTTTTGCTCAGTTTTTGGACACCTAAGGTCGCCCTTGCACAACAGCAATTTGAACCCAATAAACTTTCAACCGACCCCTTTGTTATTGATGGACGTCTTAATGAACCCGAATGGGAACAGGCCGTTCCAGTATCCATTTTGCACGAAATAGCTCCGGGCAACAATACCCCTGCCAAGGTTAAAACCAACGGCTATATCGTGTACACCGCTACGCATTTATTTATTGGATTTCATGCCTTTACCGAACCCAACACTATTCGGGCTTCCATTCGTCCACGTGACGATTTTAGTTTGTGGAGTGATGACCTTGTGATGGTGCGACTCGATACCTATGCCGACAGCAGGAATAATTTTTTGATGGTGGTAAATCCGTTAGGAAGTCAATTTGATGTGCGTTCGGTTAATGCCATAAAAGAAGAAGATCGTTACGATATCAGTTTTAATATGGATTTTGAAACGGCAGGTCAAATTGTTTCTGACGGATACCAGGTTGAAATCAAAATTCCCTTTTCTTCATTGCCGTTTCCCAATGGGAAAAACCAAAAATGGCATTTTAATTTATTTCGAAAGTACTTTGATCTGGGCAACGAAATAGAGTTGAGTAGCCAAACGTTTGACCGCGATAATTCATGTGAGGTATGTCAAACTACGGATGTCTTGATCTTAAGCGATATTACGATTGAAAAACGATTTGAATTGCTTCCCTATGTGTCAGGGAATGTATCGGGACAAAAGTCCGCCTTGGGCGAGCCCATGGCATATTCTAAATTTAACCCTAATGCAGGGCTGGGAATAAACCTTGACTTGAATAAAACAAGTACGCTCGAACTGACCTTAAATCCCGACTTTTCACAAGTGGAAGCAGATGTAACTCAAATTGACATTAACTCTTCTTATGCCCTTGAGTATCCTGAACGGCGTCCATTTTTCAATCGAGGAACCGATATTGTCGATTTTACCGATGGGGCTTTTTATTCACGATCAGTAAACAATCCGTTGATTTCTTCAAAGTTGATTTCACAAGGAAAAAAATCACGGGTGTATTTTTTAATGGCGGTAGATCAAAATTCACCTTATTTACTTGCAGGAGAAGACCGATCTTATTTTGGAGAGGCCGGACAATCTTTTGTGAATGTATTTCGGTACCAACACTTGCTGTCAAACACCACCCGTATGGGGATAATCTCTACTAACCGCTTTTATGAAAAGGGGGGGTATGGAAATTTGGTGGGAACCGATGGCCGTTTTATTTTATCTAAAAATTGGCAATTCAATTACGAATTGTTTGTTAATACCAACTTAGAGCCTACCGCGGGTTGGATTGATTCCGACGATTTAATATTGGATAAAACAGCCGCCCTAGATGGTGAAATTTTAAATGGGGGAGCGTATTACCTTCAGTTGTTTCACAACACCGAACATTGGCAGTCGGCTTTGCTGTTTAGCAGTAAATCTCCCCATTACCAATCCAATGTGGGTTTTGTGGTTAAAAACAACCGCCGATGGACTTCGTTAACCCAACAGTATCAAAATTTTGCGAATAAAAAGGGACTCCAGTTTTTCAGTATCGGGTATAAAGCAGATTTACAACATACGCCACAAGGAGAATTCAAAACCCTGAGTCTAGACGGTATTTTTCAAATCCGAACCTATTTAAATACGTCTTTTTCCTATACCTATGATTGGGACATAAAAAAAGATTATTTAGATCGATTGTACACCAATTTGGGAATGCATCAAATCAATATTCGCAGTACACCGGCAGAATACCTCACCGTATTTTCGGTGATCAATATAGGAAAGGACATTGCTTACAATGCCGAAGTTCCCGATGTGGGAAAACAAATCAATTTTTTTATCCAACCCTCTATACAACTAAACAATAATTTTGGTGTAGTTCCCTCGATAAGGTATGCTCAACTGCGCAATGAAAACGATAATACTTTTTATTATAAAGGATACATCGGACGGTTTACCTTGCGCTATCAGTTTACCAACTTTTTAAGTGTTCGCTTAATTTCGGAATACGATCACTTTAACGAGCGCTTTTTTACACAACCTCTGATCCAATGGAATCCGAATCCGGCAACTGTCTTTTATGTGGGTGGCAATCAAAAATCATTAGAGGAGTGGAATGCCATGTCCTTATCTCCTTTTCGTTTTGATCAAACGCAATTTTTCTTAAAATTTCAGTATTTAATTGGCTTATAACCGATTTAGGAAGTCCCTTCAAATAGGGGTTTAATTTGATCAAGGGCAATTTCGCTAAAGCGTTCAATAACTTTATCAGCCAAACTGTAGTCTTGGTTTTTTGAGTGAAAACTGCGAAAGGCCACACAAAACAATCCGGCGGCCTTTGCCGCTTTAATTCCATTGGTAGCATCTTCAATAACCATACATTCTTGAGCGGTAAATCCCGTTGCTTTTGACGCATTTTGAAAAATTTCAGGATGGGGTTTAGACGCCTTCAAATCGGCCCCACTTAACAGGGCTTTAAAATAGGGATACAACTCGAAGCGAGAAAAAATGGAATGAATGGTGGGCATAGAGGCAGAAGATGCCAACACTAGGGTGAGACCTGCTGAGTGGTATTCTTTTATTCGTTCTAACACGCCCTCAATAAGTTGTAAGGAGGGGTCTTGTTCAAAGATTTTTTTGAAATGAATTCGTTTTCGGGCAACCAGTTCCTGAGGAGTTTGCTTTACTGAAAATAGAGTACAAATTTCTTCACAAATGGGAAGGGTAGCCTTGCCTGTAAATGAACTGTAAAGTGAAGGTGTGACCTCAATCTCCAATTCGTCAAAAAGAGCATAAAACGCTTTAGAATGGAAGGGCTCACTGTCCACAATTACACCATCCATATCAAAAATTACAGCTTTTAACATGGGGCCAAATGAACAATTTTTACTCTGAATTTCCAAAAAGAAAACCCTTTGAGTGTGTCAATTAACGTCTAGTAAGGGGATAGGTTCTTATCCCTTCCATTTAAATTCCCTTTTTCTCCTTGGCATCTCAATAAGCTTCTTATTTTTATATAAAATTCTTTTGTATGCTTTCACGTCAAAATTTTAGACTCTCTATTTTCTTTTTGTTTTTCAGTTTGCCTTCCGTTTCACTATGGGGTCAAACGTCAACACTTAAAGTAAACACCTCGCGTTTAGCCGAACGTATGGAGACCCTAGCCACTTTCGGAAAAAATGCACAAGGTGGGAATGACCGAGTTGCCTTTAGTAACTATAATATAGCTGCTTTAGAACATCTCAAGGGAGTATTGGCGACCTTAGGAATGGCGTCACAGGTTGATGCTGCGGGGAATTTGATTGCTGTCCGTCCAGGAAAAGACAATACTTTAAAACCCATAGCCTTTGGTTCACATATTGATGCCGTTCCCAATGGTGGCCATTATGATGGAAATGTTGGAGTAATGGGTGCAATTGAAGTTTTGGAGACGTTATTAGAAAATAATATAATTACTCAACATCCACTCGAATTTATCATTTTTTCAAATGAAGAAGGGGCAATTTTTGGTTCTAGAGCGATGGCTGGTAAAATTGATCAAACTACACTTGAGGTTCAAACAGTTTCGGGATATACCAATGGTGAAGGCATTTCACGATTAGGTGGAAATCCTGAAAAGGTAGAGGAAGTGAAGCGCTCAACAGAAGATGTCCATGCCTTTTTAGAATTGCATATAGAACAAGGCAATCGGTTGTATAAAAACGGATTG
>JALRBW010000034.1 GCA_023257625.1 Flavobacteriaceae bacterium
TGGGCAAATGCACCTGAAAACCCCATTCATAACTAAAAAAAAGATTCTACAAATCGCTTAAATATGATTATTGATTTATGATTAGAGTACTCTGTTTTTCTATAATGGGTTATAGGTATGACACCTTTTTCTAACGAAAGCAAAAAAACCTCTTCCGTTTGTTGTAATTCAAAAGGATTGAGTTGAACTTCAATTAACCTATACTCTTTTTGTTGATTTACCCATTCATTAAATACATTTCTAAACACAAGATCTTGACATCCAGAATCTAAAGGGCTCGTTCTTATCTCATTATTTTTTATAAAGTAAAGTGTTCCCAAAAGCCCTTCTACAATACTTTTTTGTTCGTTTAATAAGACACAATCTGCTAAACCATTTTCAAAGGCATATCGTTTTGCCATAAAGAAAAAGTTTTCATTTGTACACGACATATTTGATCTTGAATCCGAATAAATAAAACCCTCCTTGTAAATATCTACTTCAAATTTTTTTCGGGGTTGATTTTCAAATTCAGAATTTGTTTCAATGCTTATTAAAAAACTAACTGATTGTGTTGCAACACATTGAAATCGAATAATTCCATTTAAAAAAGGGGTTTTTTGTCCAGCTACTAAATTTTGAATTTCTTGCTCTAAATAGGTCAAGCTAAAAGTCATTGGTATTTCAAAACGGTGTCTTCGTAATGTGGCTATTATTCTGAAGTAATGATTTTCCCAAAACAGCACTCTTCCATTAAAAAATCTAATTTTTTCTGTTATTGAAAAAGAGGTATGCAGAACCGTAAGTACATTTTCAGGTGCTTCAGAAAGTGAATGAATAAGAACTCCGTTACAGTTTAGCATCAAATTAACTTGCTCCTAAAACTTGCTTAAGGTCAGAAATGATATTATTCCACAACATTTTTGATTCTTCAATTTCGTCTTCTTCCGCAAAATCGATAATCATCAATGATACATCTTTTGTCATTTCATCAACTTGTATTTGAAATTCAAAAAAATAATCATCGTCATCATCTTCTCCAAATTGCCATTGGAAACGTACCTTTTCATTAGGTTTTTTCTGAATAAGTAAGGCTTCTTCTTCAGAATCATCCCAAATAAAAGTAAACAGTTCTCCTCGAGAATTGACATTATCCGCAAACCATTCAGAAAGACCTGAAGGTGTAGAAAGATACTGATACAGCAACTGCGGTGAAGCATGGAATACGTACTCTAAAGAAAAACTTTGTTTTTTTGCCATTGTGTTTTAAATCTGGAGACAATATATTGAAAAAACATAAAGCGCCCCATTTATTTTAAAATATTTTGAATAAGGTTCGACAAACGATGATTATGTTTTTTATATTTGCCCACCTTATTATGGCGAGGTAGCTCAGCCGGTTAGAGCGTCGGATTCATAACCCGGAGGTCGGGAGTTCGAGTCTCCCCCTCGCTACTTAATTTAATCCATTGATTTACAGATAGAAATTGAGTAAGTCAATGGATTTTATATTTTTTTTAAAGATTTTAAAAGCAAGGCTAAAAGTAAAGTCAATCCTACTCCTATTACATTTAGCCAAAGGAAACTTACCATTTGAAAGGCGTAGCAAATTAAAACTAGCCCTTCAGAGATAATAGCTGCCCAAAAAATTGCTTTCCCATTTATCGATTTAATAAAAATAGCAACTATAAAAATCCCTAATATGGTACCATAAAAAAGTGAACCAATTATATTTACCAATTGAATTAGGTTTTCAAATAAATTTCCTACACTCGCAAAAAGAATAGCCACAATGCCCCAAAGTAAGGTAAAGACTTTTGAAGCATAGATGGATTGTTTTTCGGAATTCTTTTTAACGTTGGGTAAATATAAATCAATAGTTGTTGTAGCAGCCAAAGCATTTAATTCAGAAGCTGTAGAACTCATTGCGGCTGAAAAAATAACAGCAAGTAAAAGACCAATTAATCCAGAAGGTAGGTAGCCTAAAATAAAGGAAATAAAAACATAATCTTTATCATTTGTCTCTTGATCAGGGGCTACGGTTTTTATTAAAGCTTTAGCTTGTTCTCGTTGAGATTTTTCTAACTTATTGAGTTCAACTATTTTTTGAGTTATTTCAGGGTTTTGATTGTCTTTTAAAAGAAGTGTTTGAATTTCGGTTTGAGTAGATCGATTTTCATTTTCAAGTATTTTAAAAGGGGTAGAAAGATCAGAATTATAAACTGCTGCTAGTGCTTTTGGATTGAAATTAATAGGCGCTGATTCAAATTGATAAAACACAAAAACCATTACCCCAACCATAAGAATAAAAAATTGCATGGGAACTTTTAAAACACCATTCATGATTAATCCCATTTGACTTTCCTTTAGGGATTTTCCAGACAAATAGCGTTGAACTTGAGATTGGTCAGTCCCAAAGTAGGAAAGTGCCAAAAATAATCCTCCTGTGATTCCACTCCAAAAAGTATATCGATTGTTTAGGTCAACAGTAAAATCGATGACATTTAATTTATCTGATTGTCCAGCAATTTTGAGGGCTTCAATAAAACCGATTCCTTCAGGAAAACGATGAATAATATATCCAAAGGCAATAAACATGCCTAAAAAGATGATAAACATTTGTTGTTTTTGAGTAACATTTACTGCTTTAGTTCCCCCCACCATAGTATAGGAAATGACTAAAGTACCTACCAAAACAATGAGTATTTTTAAATCCCATCCCAAAACCACACTTAATATAATTGCTGGGGCATATATAGTAATCCCAGCAGCTAATCCACGTTGAATCAGAAAGAGTAAGGCAGTTAAGATGCGAACGTCTCGATTAAATCTTTTTTCAAGAAATTCATATGCCGTATAAACGTTTAATTTGTGATAAACAGGAATAAAAAAAAGACAAATGATAAGCATTGCAAAAGGAAGCCCAAAATAAAATTGAACAAAACCCATTCCATCATGATAGGCTTGTCCGGGGGTCGACAAAAAAGTAATTGCACTGGCTTGTGTAGCCATGACCGAAAGGCCTACAGTCCACCAGCCCGCTTTGTTTCCCCCTTTCAAATAATCTTTTATGGTATTATGTGAATTGTTTTTCCATACACCATAGCCTACTATAAAAGCAAGAGTAGTTCCCAATATAATCCAATCTAGAATTTCCATTAGGTAAAATAGGTCATAAACAAATAGCCAAACAGCCAATAAAGGATATTCACACTAATTAAAAGAATGTAGGTAGTTGATTTCATTGGCCATATGAAAGTAAATTAGCAAAAAGACGAAAGGCACCAGGAACCCCTGCGGGTAATTCTCTAAAAAAACTCAATCCCGTAAAAATAAATTTTCCTTTGCCATAATCAGCTACTAATAAACTCCCTTCTTTTGCTGTTTCTCCAGAATCTTGCATGGAAAATAGGGGTTTAAATTCTTGATCCCAACTATTGGCAAAGTATAACCCCCTCTCTTGAACCCATCCTTCAAAATCATATACAGTAATTTTATTAGGGGAATTTAATAGGGGGTGATTAGGTTCTAGAAAAGTTACTTTTGCATTCTCATCTGTTACCCTATCACTAGAGAATGTTAATGGGTAAGGTGCAACAATTTGATTGTCTAATCCTCGACTTGTATTGTATTGTACGATAAGTGTACCCCCTTGTTTTACAAAGTCCCAAAGGATTTGATTTTTAAAAGAAAGATCACGATGAACATTAAAAGCTCGTATACCTAATACTACAGTTGGGAAGTTTAACAAGGTTTCTAAGCGTATATCCTCTACTTCAATTTCAGTAACCTGCAACCCAATGGTTCTTAAGCTTTCAGCAACTTTATCACCCGCTCCTTTTATATAAGCAATTTTGTCTACTGCCGTTTTAATATCTATTTTCGCTAATTTAGTTTCATTTGGAGATAAGGCATATTGTTTTGAAATATGAGGATATTTAATTTTCTGAAGTTGATAAGTAAAGTGTTGTTCCTCACTTTCAACTTGAGTAGAAATAGATATGGAATGATTTCCTTGAGGTGGGGTAATTTCAAAAGTAAATTCAGCAGTTTCACCTGCTAGACGCAATTCAACCTGTTGAACCTCAGGGGTTATCTTCCAATTGGATGGTGCTATGAGACGTACTGTACCTCTAGCATTTTCATTGTGTGCTTGCACAATGGCTTTTACTTTTTTTGGGTGTTCATTGGGAAATATGATAACAGCTTCTGAAAGTTGAGTAGTAAACTTAGGGAGTAATTGAAAATTTTCAACAATTTCACCATCAACTCTATCTACTGTTCGATAAGTTAGTGGAACTGAAAAGGGAATGAGTGAATTGTTAATGTTTATCACAAAAGTGGTTTGAATAGGATTTGGTGTTTCAGGTAAACCGATAAGATTTTTTTCTTTTACTGCATAATTACCAAGAGTCCCTTTTTCTAAAAGCCAATATGGAGAGGTTACTGTAGTAGGTAATTTAATTTTGGTTGCATATTCCCAAACCTTATTGGGTAAAAGGTCTTCTTGGACATGAAGTTCAATTTCTCCTTGAATTGATTCAAGTTGAATTGAAACTGGACTTGGATTAACAATTTTGAGTGAAACTTCAAGATCAGATTTTCCAATTCCAACAGGAACATTACTGCTGAATTGGAAGCGGAGACCTAAAATACTTTGAATCAATTCAATAACTTCTCTACTTTTGATCAATCGCCAATAATCGTCTTCAATTGCTTCAATTTTATTATAAGCAGAGATCAATTTAGGAAGTATTTTAGCTGGTTCGGAAAGTGTAAATTCTTTTAGCATTTGATTTATTAAAATTTCAATTTCAGCCCCTCCTTTTATCCTTTTCCAAGAGGTATCAATTCCAGAAAAGGGATTATTTTTTGAAGCAGGCTCTCCATTAATCAATTCTAAGTATTCAATTTGACTTCCTAATTCAGGAGCACTTCCAAATCCTTGAGATTTATGTTGGCTTCTACTCAAAGCGGCAACCTCAGCATTTGATCTTCCCATGATGATATCCATTGGATTACTTTCAATGGCAATCCGACTCGATTTATCTGCTTGTTCAAAACGTTCTCTACTCCCATATGCCCACCAAGAAGTATTGTAAAATTGACGTTTGGGTTGCCAAAGCGTTACTTCTTTAAGTTGTTCTGGAAAAGCATTAGGATCATTTGCTAAATGAAATGCTTGCTCACTTAGTAGAGCAGAACTGGTGTGATGACCATGGGTAGTACCAGGAGTTCTATGGTCAAAGCGATGGATTATAATGTCAGGTTTAAATGCTCTTATACGATAAACAATTTGAGCTAGAATTTCATTTTTATTCCAAATCGCCAAAGTCTCTTCAGGATGTTTCGAAAATCCAAAATCATTAGCTGTTGTAAAAAATTGTTCTCCTCCATCAATTGCACGTGCTTCTATAAGCTCTTGGGTACGCAAGAGTCCTAATCCTTCTCTTAATTCAGTCCCTATTAAATTTTGCCCTCCATCTCCTCGAGTCATAGACAAATAGGCAGTTCTGTAATTGTAATGATTTGCAAACAATGAAATCAATCTTGTATTTTCATCGTCTGGATGAGCTGCTACATACAATACATTTCCTAACGTATTCAATTTTTGAAGTTTTTTGTAAAGCTCTGCTCCATTTTGTCCATGCAAAAAAGAAAGAAAAAAAACGGAATAGAAAAAATAGATTTTTTTCATATTTAATTATTTTAGACCTAAAGAATCTCGAAGGGTTTCGTCACCAAGTCTATTTTTTTGCCAATAAGGAATTTTAATTGTATTAATACGTTTTGCCGAAGTACGATCTTCAGGTTGATTTAAGTTTATTTCTTCCCATTCCTCAATTAAATAGGGAGGTGTGTTGTTAAATGTAATTTTAATTTCATGAGCCAAAGTAGGGTAGACTATTGCCATAATTTTTTGATTATTTATAGTTTGTAAATTTATTTTAGCTTCATAAGGTTGAATGGGCTTATGTTGCAAACGTAAAAATTCAAAAGAAGGAATTAGACTTACGCTTCCTTCAGGAATCTTATCGGGTTGTGTCCGAATCCAATGCCACAATTCATCTTGAGTTAAGGTATCTTCAAAACTTAACTCTTGATCTGCTTCACCCTCAAAGTAGGAATGACTTTCAATTAAAAGCTTTTTTTTACGATTAAGTTGCATGTAGGCTTGACCGCACCACTCTTGTATTGAAGTAGTTATTTTAACTAATGGATTTAAATCTCCCAATCGCGTGAAGGAACTATTCATAATGGAGTAGGGATAAATACCTGTAATAAAATTTTTAGTTCTATTAAGTTTTAAAACTACTTCACTTTTATCAGATTTTTTATTAGCCTTTACTTGATCCTTACTTAAAAAATCTTCCGTCACAAAAATGAGTACTGCACTGCCTTCTCTAGGAGCACCATATCGAGATTGTGTAAGCTGGAAACTTGATATTTCAGCAGTGCCATTAAACCAATACGATTTAAAATCTTCTTTTAGGGAAAAGGTGCTAGAAGTATTTTTAGTAAAACAATTTTCACAACTTAATAATCCAATGGTAAGAATGAATAAGCTCTTGTAAAATGTAAATTGAAGTAAGCGATATGTTTTATTCATAGAATTTTAAAAATGAATTAACCTTTATTGACAATATCTTGAATTTTTATTATGACCTGAGCTAAAGGTAACCCTACAATATTACTAAAACTACCGTTTATAGAAAGAATTACTTGTTCTCCAAAGGGATCTTGAATACCATAAGCACCAGCTTTGTCCATTGGAGAAACACTTTCAACATAATGATTAATTTCAGTTTTAGTAAGTTTTCGAAAGGTAACTTCAGAAGTTTCTTCAAGCAATTCAAACCCTTTAACTGTTAAAAAACCGACTGCCGTTGTAACCTGATGAGTTGAATTTGAAAGGGCTTTAAGCATTTTTATTGCCTCCTCTTTCGATTTTGGTTTACCCAAATAACACCCTTGGTGCCAAACAATAGTATCTGCTGTAATAACAAGTTGTTGAGGTTGAATTAATGACTCAAAGGGAATTGATTTTTGTTTTGCTATATGCATTGCAATTTCAGCACCTTTGAGTTCATTAGGATAATTTTCTTGTACTGGAATTACTTGTATTTTGTGAGGAATACCTAACTCTTTAAAAAAAGCTTGTCTTCTAGGCGAGGCAGAGGCGAGTATGATTTGATAACCTTTTGTTTCCATATTTAGTCTTTACCAGCACCAATGTCTAATCTCCATTTTCCTTGTACACGTAATACTTGTTCAATAATATCTCTAACACAACCCTCGCCTCCTTTTTTATGAGAAACATAATCTGCTTTTTCCCTTACATCTGCAACAGCATCTGCTGGACAACATCCAATACCTACCACTTCCATAACTGGAAGATCAGGAATATCATCACCCATATATAAAATTTCATCAGGTTGTAGTTCATAATTATCTATTAAGTCTAGATAGGCATCTATTTTATGGTGTGCAGACATATAGATATCATAAATTCCCAATTCAGCAAATCTTGCCTTTACTCCTTCATTTCGACCTCCTGTGATGATTGCAATTTTATATCCCTGAACTAAAGCACATTTCATGGCATAGCCATCTTTAGTATCAAAAGAACGCAATAATTCTCCTTCGTTTGTAATTAAAATTTTACCATCAGTAAGAACTCCATCAACATCAAAAATGAAGGTTTTTATTTTAGTAAGTAGACTTTTATAGTTTTTAGTTTCCATTAGTGTTTTTGATTGCTTTTGTCAAGGTGGAATAGATTTTCTTTAAATCTTCGTTTTGTATCCAATCAAGGTGTTTAGAAATAGTATTTTCATCTTTCCTTACTGCGGGCCCAGTTTGTGCTTTATTTGGATTTAAGGTTTGAACTTTTTCAGCAGTTTCTAGGATAAGTGGTTTTAAAAGATCAAAAGATAAATCGTGCGATTTACATAATTGTTCCGCTTGTGTATATAGATGATTGGTAAAATTATTAACTAAAACTGCGGCTAAATGAAGCGTAATACGCTTTGAAGAGTCTATCTTAAAAGGCCTTGCCTTTAGATATTGAGCCAGAGTTTCTAAGGTATGTAAATCTTCTTTTTTTCTTGTTTCAATACAAACAGGTAAGTCTGTAAATGAAACAGATCGAGTGCTTGAAAAACTTTGTAATGGATAAAATACTCCGCTGTTTTTTTGGATCATAATATCTATTGAAGATGCTCCTGATGTGTGTACTACAAAGGCTTTTTCAGAAATTTGTCTCGCTACTGAGGCAATAGCATGGTCAGGAACAGCAATTATACAGAGAACACCATTAGGTATATCATTTAAATTGGAAGTTATTGGAACTCCTTCTTCTGTTGTGCTCTTTAGAGACTTGTTTTGATGCCAAAGCACCAATTCAATTTCCGGATGGATAACGAATTCACGATATAAATGGATTCCCAAATTTCCGGCTCCAACTAATGAAATTTTCATAGACTATCCAAAATTACAAAATCCCTTGGGGAGCAAATGAAAAATAATTCAAAAGTTAAATCAGTAAAGCTACAACGTAATTAATGTTAAATTAAATTATATTTATTGACCCAAATCTTAACATTATGAATTTCTATAGCAAACTACAACAATATTATCTCAGTAAATTTTATTTGATTTTTCCTGCTGCCATGATTATATTGGCCTGTATGGGAGCCTTTGTCACCTATTTTGTCACGCAAAACAAAATGAGTCCATTAAACTTTACTTTTTTGTTTTTGAGTGTCTTAGGAGCCATGACTTACCTAGCCGCAATTTTAAGTCAAGCCCCAAGGAAAACAACTTTCAACTTTTTTGTCTTCGGTTTTGTTTTAGAAATCCTTCTATTGATTTGGGTTATGATATTTTAACAGCTACTTTCTTTTATTAGCTATATATTTGCACCTTGAAAACGTTGCTGATTTTTGATGAAAGATTTTTTGAATAAAGTACTTTTTTCCACCCGATTTACTGCCCTTCTTTTTGTTTCCTTCGCTACTGCAATGGCCTTTGGGACATTTATTGAAAGCTGGTATTCTACCGATACAGCAAAAATATGGATCTACAATGCTTGGTGGTTTGAATTGTTAATGGTGCTCATGTCAGTCAATTTTGCGGGTAATATTTTTAAATATCGTTTACTTCAAAAAGAGAAATGGGCTGTTTTGCTTTTGCATCTTTCTTTTTTATTAATTCTATTGGGAGCCTTTATTACTCGATATATCGGTTATGAAGGTGTAATGCCGATCCGTGAAGGTGAAGCAACCCAATTTTTTCTTTCAGAAAAAACCTACCTCACTTTATATGTGGATGGTGAAATTGACGGAACACCAAGAAGAAAAAAATTAGAGGATGAAGTATTATTTTCGGAACATATCAACAATACCTTTCAATGGAAAAATGACTTTAATGGTCAAGAATTTACTCTTTCCTATATTGATTTTATTGAAGGAGCAACAGAAGGGCTAGTGTTGGATGAAAATGGGGACCGATATATAAAAATTGTAGAAGCTGGAGATGGAAATCGACACGATCATTTTTTAAAAGAAGGAGAAATTGCAAACATTCACAATATACTTTTTACTCTAAATCGTCCTCAAGATGGGGCAATAAATATTCGACTTAATGATGGAAAATATACTATAGAATCTCCCTTCTCAGGAAATTATATGCGAATGGCAGATCAATTTCAAGGCATCTTAACAGCTAATGAAATAGTACCCTTAGAATTGCGATCACTTTATACTTTACCCAATTTCCAATTTGTAATTCCAGAACCGGCTTTACGTGGTCGTTTTGATATCTTAAAAGCAGATCCCCAATCGGGTGCACAACAAAATGCTTTACTTCTTAATATTTCGAGTTTAGGCGAAACTTCAAAAGTTATCCTACTTGGTGGTAAAGGTTTTACAGCTGATCCAAAGAAAGTATCCGTTGGTGGTTTAGATTTCTATCTTCAATATGGTTCGCTACCATTAGAATTGCCTTTTTCAATTCGTTTAAACGATTTTATTGCAGAAAAATACCCTGGTACTGAGAAAAGTTATGCCTCTTTTATGAGTAAAATTAATGTAGAAGAAGAAGAAGATTCTTTTGATTACGATATCTATATGAACCATATTTTGGATCACAGAGGATATCGATTTTTTCAAGCATCTTTTGATCCAGATGAGAAGGGTACAATTTTGTCTGTAAATCATGATTGGTGGGGAACATGGATAACTTACATTGGATATTTTTTATTGTACCTGAGCATGATTGGTATATTCTTTATTGGTAAAACTCGTTTTAAAGAATTGGCTAAAACATTGGATAAAATTCAAATTCAAAAAAAGAAATTAGCCCTAATCATTTTATTGTTTAGCTCAACTATAATTCATGGTCAACTTCTAGAAGAGCCTCATATTAAAACAATAAATTTTGATTCCATTATTCAAGCAGACGCATTTAGCAAAGAGCATGCTGAAAAGTTTGGATCATTAATTATTCAGGACGCTGGGGGGAGAATGAAACCTGCAAATACGTTTTCTTCAGAATTATTGCGAAAGGTTAGTAAAAGTGATACATATAATGGTTTGAATGCAGATCAAGTGTTACTATCTATTCTTAATAGTCCAGTAGTTTGGTATAATGTGCCTATAATATATTTAAAAAGAGGAAATGATAGTATCCGGAATTTAATTGGTGTTCCTAAAACAGCTAAATACGCTTCTTTACTTTCCTTTTTTGATAAAGAAGGAAATTACAAATTAGCATCTCAACTTGAAGATTCTTATCGTGCTGCAGTTCCCAATCAATTTCAAAAAGACTTTATTGAATTAGATCGAAGAGTCAATTTATTTTATGCAGCGCTTGAAGGAAAAATCATGCGTATTTTTCCTATTCCTAATGACATAAACAAAACTTGGGTGTCTTATCCTGAATTAAATGAAAACCGTTTTCAAGGTCAAGATTCGCTTTATGTTCATAATATTTTACCGTTGTATTTTCAGTCATTGCGTTTAGCAAATCAAGATGGAAATTATGAGCAAGCAGAAAATCTACTTGAAAGTGTTCATGGATTTCAAAAGAAATATGGAAGTTCAGTCTTGCCTGAAAATGAAAAAGTGAAAGCAGAAATGCTCTACAACAAATACGACATTTTTAAGCGTCTTTATAGCGGTTATATTTATGTAGGAACGCTATTCTTTTTGCTATTGATATTTCAAATTTTTTACAATACCAAGGGCATTAAAGTATTAGTGATTGGATTTAGGGGAATACTACTCTTATTATTTATACTTCATACTTTAGGATTAATTGCACGTTGGTATATTTCAGGACACGCTCCTTGGAGTGATGCTTATGAATCTATGATTTATGTGGCTTGGGCAACTCAGTTTTTTGGATTAGTATTTGGAAGAAAATCGGATCTAACTATGGCTTCAACGGCATTTATAGCAGGAATGATTTTAATGATTGCCCACTGGAATTGGATGGATCCTGCTATTGCAAATCTAGTTCCAGTATTAGATAGTTATTGGTTGATGATACACGTCGCTGTAATTGTTGGAAGTTATGGTCCTTTTGCTTTAGGTATGATTATTGGCGGAGTAGCCCTTTTATTAATGATTCTCTCTTCTGAGGCAAATAAAGAAAGAATTCAACTGCAGATCAAAGAGTTAACTGTAATTAATGAATTGGCTTTAACAGTTGGGCTCATAATGCTAACCATAGGAAATTTTCTTGGGGGTATGTGGGCTAATGAAAGTTGGGGTCGATATTGGGGTTGGGATCCAAAAGAAACTTGGGCATTGATTAGTATTATGGTATATGCTTTTGTGATTCATATGCGATTAATTCCTGGCATGCGAAGTCCTTGGCTTTTTAATTTAATGAGTATAATTGCCTTTGCGAGTATTTTAATGACATATTTTGGAGTTAATTTTTACCTTGTAGGATTACATTCCTACGCTAGTGGAGATAAAATAATTACCCCAAACTTTGTGTATTATGCCCTTGTTTTTGTTTCAATTCTAGGTATAACCTCTTATTTTAGAGCAAAACGATTATTTCGTTAATTATGGCATACTTGTTGTATAATTAAATTCAAATAAAAATTCAATTTTGATGAAAGCCCCTCTTTATATACTCATTTTATTATTAACTTTTGGGTGTGAAAAATCTAATGAATTAATTCCTTTAGATTCGATATTGTTGAATCAAAAGAAATGGGAAGAGTTTAATTTTAAAAATTATTCCTTTACCCTACAAATTTCATGCTTTTGTTTTGTCGACTACACACTCCCTAAAACAATAGAAGTTAAAGATAACAAAGTGGTAAAAGTGGAAGGGATTCCATTCGAGGAATTAAATGATGCTACGTATCGTACAGTTGATGAATTTTTTGATTACATAAAAGATCGTCAAAAAGAAAGCCCCATTGTTGAAACACTTGAGTTTGATAAATCGTATGGCTTTCCAACTTACATTTATTTTGATATCAGTGAAATGATTGCTGACGAAGAAATTGGATTTACTCTTAGTAATTTCATTCCAAGTAAATAAAGGGTATTGATATTTTGAATAGCATTTTTCTGATAATTGTTTATTTCTAGCTTATGCTTAGTTTTTCGGAATTAAAAAAGGCTAAAATATTTTCATTAAAAAAAACAACTTTTTAAATTGAACCTTAAAAAAAATATATGAAAAGGAAATGGTTGTTATACTCCTTTGGAGGTATGTTGTTATTGGGCTTTGGATTATCACTTTTAGGGGAAGCTATTATTTTAAAATCTAAAGATGATTTTAATTTTTTTTATTTGGGAACAGGTGCATTAGTTACGTTTAATGCAGGTATTGGAATTATTGGAGAGGCAATTGTGTTAAAAATAAAGTTAGGGATTTAATCTATTTGTGAAATTCAGCTATGAATGTTTCAATGTTTGTTCCCTGTTCAATAAGACGAAAAGCTTTCTCAATTATAGTTTCAGACTTTGCAGTTGGAAAACCTAATCCCACTACTAATCTAGTCATAAGCTTACGCTCGGCTTGATCAGCAATGTGATCAGCAAATACCATTCTAGAAAGATCATACAAACGTTCTAAACGATGTTGTTCGGAATGTGGTGGATTTATTGGATAATCGTTAATGTTGTTTTTTATAGTCTCCACTTCATCATCTTCTATTTCTAAATTTATTGCTAATCGATTGATGAAGGCCTCTTCCTCGTTACTTATTATCCCATCTGATAATGCTACCCTTACTATTGCAGCAAAATGATCACGATTACGTTGTTTAAATCCAGAAGAATAGAGGTCAGAAATTGACATAATAAAATGTTTTTCCAAAGATAAAAAAATGGATTGGGCTAGGGTTTAATTTTGATTGTATTTTTATATGTTTATGAATGATGAATGCACCATTAAAAATAATTAAAAATCGATCTGACATTGGGGCGGGTACCCGAGGCTCAGATTTAGGAATTGATGCCCTTGAAATAGCTGCAATAAATAAAAACAGTGATTTTTTTAATAGACATCCCTTTTTAGATGTTGAAACGCATAATGAAACCATTTACAACAAAGTACAAAATACGACTGCAAAACGTATCCATTTTGTTGCAGCGCAATGTGAACGTTTAAAAAATTCGATTGTGACTACATTACAATCCGATTTTTTTCCACTTATTCTTTCTGGGGATCATTCTTCTGCACTTGGATCAATAGCGGGGATCAAAACCTATGCACCCTCAAAAAAAATAGGCGTTATTTGGATTGATGCCCATGCCGATATTCATTCTCCATATAGCACTCCCTCAGGAAATATACATGGTATGCCCTTAGGAGCTGCTTTAGGACAAGATCATCTCGACTTAAAAATTAATGATGTAAGTAAGGAAACCCTATCCGATTGGGAGCAAATGAAGCAAATGGGCGGGGTATGCCCTATGCTTCGGCCAGAACATTTGGTTTATTTTGGGGTTCGGGATACAGAGCCTCAAGAAGAAGCGATTTTAGAACGATTGAAAATAAAAAATTACAAAGTTCATGAAGTACGGCACCGAGGAATCGATTTGTGTGTTCAAGAGGCCCTAACGCGGCTTGTTGATGTTGATCTTATTTACCTGGCTTTTGACGTTGACGCATTGGATTGTGATTTAATTTCAAAAGGAACCGGGACACCTGTATCCAAAGGCTTTGATCCTTTGGAAGTAATCAAACTACTTCAAGGCTTTTTGGCAAGCCAAAAAGTTGTGGCCTTAGAACTTTGTGAAATTAACCCGCTTCTTGACGAAAAAGGAAACCGAATGGCCGAATGCGCATTTGAAATAGTAAATTCATTATTTTCATCCTCTTAACATTACTTCATTGCGGTAAGGGTATAGAGGTAATTAAAATGATTTTTTAATCCTTGATTCGCTGAACTACGTCTTTTTTTTGACAAAAGATGAATCTCTTTCTTTAGTCCCATCAATTGCGATTGTATTCTTGGATTTAGTTTTTCATCTATCAATAACTCATCAATTCTTCTTGCAAAATGAATTTGAAGCGCTTGTTGAGAATCGTCGGGAGTTTTCCCTTTTTCGAAAAGGGTACTTTTTAATAATGATAAAAGCTCGTCAGGATGAAGTCCTTCTCCTTTTAAGGTAGCGTGGGTAGATAACATAATATTCAGGTTGTTTCTACTCAATATTCTTTCTAATGCACTACGCTGTAAATTTTGCAGTAAAGGAAGACCGCCTTCATTTTTAAAATTAGAAAGTAAATCAGGAGTTAACAACCAGTCTTGGGTAGTCCATAAATGCTGTTCTAAAAAGTGAAGGGCTCTGCGTTGTTCGGCAGCTGAAACATTTTGATAGGGAATATTTGACTGTCCTTTATTCATAAGAGTTTCGTGCACTCCACCCACTAATCGAATAACGTGGTTCAGGTACCTTCTATACACCCCAATCATTTCATTGTATAATTCCTCTAGGTCTGCATAAGACTGTCCATCAGGAGTAGTCCACTCATCTAGGTGTGTAGCCACCACTCTTAAATTTTTTAGTCCGTAGGCACTAGCTTCTACTGGATCATCACCAATATTTTCGGTTTGTGTATCCGGATCTAAACCGTTATAACCAAACATATAAAGGGGATTCATGCTTTTTTCATCAACCATTTTTTTCAAGGAAACTTTTTCAGTTTCTGAAGTTTCTTTTGGAAAATAACGATATCCCCATTCTATAGCATAATCATCATAAGGCCCCAATTGGCGTACAAAAAGTATGTTCTCATCTCCAGGTTGGGCAATGTAATTATAGCGTGCATAATCCATAATAGTGGTAGCAATACCCATTTTCTGTGTAAAATTACCTGACCGTAAAGAATCGACAGGATAGGCTGAACTCGCTTTCATATTGTGTGGTAATCCAAGGGCATGTCCTATTTCATGGGAAATTACCCGTCGCATCATTTCTCCAATTTCCTCTTCAGGAGTATTCAATGTTCTTGCTTTTGGATTTGCTGCTCCTGTTTCTAAAAGATACCGGTTGCGGTATGAACGTAAATGGTTGTGATACCAAATTATATCGCTTTCAATTATTTCACCACTTCTAGGATCCGAAACACTAGGTCCAGTTGCATTTCTTGTTGTTGAGGCTACATAGCGAACAGTAGAATAGCGAATATCTTCTGGACTAAATTCAGGATCTTCTTCTTTAGAGGGAGGATCTTTAGCAATAATCGCATTTTTAAATCCAGCTTTTTCAAATACTTCTGCCCAATCTTCAATCCCCTGTTTAAAATAGGGCCTCCATTTTAATGGTGTAGCCGGGTCTAAGTAATAAACAATAGGTTTTAAAGGCTCAACCAATTCTCCTCGGGCATAGGCTTCCTCATCTTTAGGTTCAAGTTTCCATCGACGAATAATTTCAACTTCATCAGATTTTAATGCATCAGAGCTATAGTTGTATTTTTTAAAAGTAAACCATCCCACTCTTGGATCTGCATAACGCACCTGCATGGGTTTTTCTGGTAGAATTATTATGGAATGATTAATTTGAAAACTCATGCTCTTAGAAGTATTACTCCTTGGTGCATCGTTTACATTAAATGTAAGCGTGTGTCTTATTTCAGTATTTTGAGGATAGGTTTGGGCGTAATCTATAAAGCTGCGTTTGGAATCAACTCCCCCTATTCCATATTCTTTTTTAATACTATTTTGGATAATGTTGAATCCAGGTGAGTCATTTTGAAAATAAGAACTGACATCAATTAAATAACGATTTTCATCATTATTTTTTATTGGAAATGCAGCTAATATGGGAGGAAAGTTATTTTGAGCCACACTTAATGCAATAGGATCATCTTCATTAGCAAAATTTACATGACTTTGCTGTGTGATTAAAATTTGATTTTCTTTCTTTTGAAAATGTATCATTTGTTGTGCCGCTTTTGATCCAGCATTTATGTAGGCTTGATAATTTGAAGGAAGTTGAACAAATCGGGTAACCATTAATAAGTCTTTTCCTAATAGCGAGTCAGGTATTTCAAACCACAATTCATTTTCTTCAAAATAAGTAGTTATCAAACCAACCTTTTGTATTTTATTTTTAATTAGAGAATCTAAAGGCTTTAATTTATCCTTTACTCCTTTACTAGGCTGAGCTAAGACAAAGCTCATTGTTAAAAGAGCAAATAAAAATGTTTTTTGTAATCCCATGTTTGTGTGTTTTAAAAATGCAATATCTTAAAAATATAAACGACTAACCACAAGTGTGTTTAAATAAAATGTATTTTGGTATTTTAAATTAAAAATCATGAGAATTTTTTACCTATCAATGGTGTTGACAGTATTTTTTGTTTCTTCAAATACACTGCAAGCACAAAGAAAAAAGAAAGACGAACCTATTCAAACTAAAGAGGTCGATTTAGGGGCATTTACACTTCGTAATGTTGGTCCAGCCTTTTTATCTGGTAGAATTGCTGACATTGCAATACATCCACAAGATGAAAGCAAATGGTATGTTGCCGTAGGGTCAGGAGGAGTGTGGAAAACAGATAATGCCGGAACCACATGGATTCCATTATTTGATAGTCAGTCTTCGTATTCAACTGGCTGTGTTGCTATAGCACCCTCAAAACCGGAAATAATTTGGGTTGGTACTGGAGAAAATGTTGGAGGTCGACATGTAGCCTATGGTGATGGAGTATATAAAAGTGAAGACGGAGGCCAAACATGGAAGAATATGGGTTTAAAAAACTCTGAACATATTTCTGAAATAATTGTGCATCCAGATAATCCAAACGTAATTTGGGTTGCTGCACAAGGTCCCCTTTGGAATAAAGGAGATGAAAGGGGTCTTTTTAAATCAACAGACGGGGGAAACTCATGGAGAAAAGTTTTAGGAAATGATCAATGGACTGGGGTGACAGATATAATGATAGATCCACGAAACCCTCAGGTGATTTATGCAGCAACTTGGGATAGACATCGTACAGTTGCTGCTCTTATGGGAGGTGGTCCTGGTTCAGGAATTCATCGCTCAATGGATGGAGGAGAAACCTGGACAGAGCTTTCCCAAGGTCTACCTAAATCAAATATGGGTAAAATAGGGATAGCAATTTCACCTCAACAGCCTGATGTAATTTATGCAGCGATTGAATTAGAACGAACTACTGGTGCTGTTTATAGATCTGAAGATCAAGGTGCCTCATGGAAAAAAATGTCGGATACCGTTTCTGGAGGAACTGGTCCACATTATTATCAAGAGTTGTATGCTAGTCCGCACAAATTTGATCGAATATATTTAATGAATGTTCGTGTATTAACCTCTGAGGATGGTGGAAAAACATTTGTTCAATTAAAAGAAAATGACAAACACTCAGATAATCATGCTATCGCATTTAAACAAAGTGATCCTGATTATTTATTGATAGGTACAGATGCAGGTATTTACGAAAGTTTTGATTTAGCAGAAACATGGCGTTATTTTAAAAATTTACCACTAACTCAATTTTATAAAGTTGCCGTGAATAATGCCGAACCTTTTTATCATATGTTTGGGGGAACGCAAGATAATGGTTCTGCTGGAGGACCATCAGCTACTGATGAAAGTGAAGGAATTTCAAACAAACATTGGTACAAAACATTATTTGCAGATGGACACCAATCGGCTACAGATCCAATATATAATGATATTATTTATGCAGAAACACAACAGGGAGGTCTATATCGTGTCGATTTAACTACAGGAGAACAGATTTCAGTTCAACCTCAAGCTAGAGATGGAGAGCCTCATGAGCGATTCAATTGGGATGCCCCTATATTGGTTAGCCCTCATAATCCCGCTCGTTTATATTTTGCCTCTTATCGAGTTTGGAAATCAGAAAATAGAGGAGACGACTGGTCACCAATTTCTGGAGATTTAACCCGAAATGAAGAGCGAATTACTTTACCCATCATGGGACGCCAACAAGGGTGGGACAATGCTTGGGATGTTGGAGCAATGTCAAACTATAACACCATAACATCACTTGCAGAATCACCTGTTAAAGAAGGCCTGTTGTATGCAGGTACTGATGATGGCTTTATTCAAGTAACCGATAATGGGGGTTCAACATGGACTAAAATACCCGTAACTCGTTTGGGGGTTCCAGAGAGAAGTTTTATTAATGACATCAAAGCAGATTTATTTGATGCTAATACGGTATATGTGTCTTTAGATAACCACAAAGAGGGCGATTTTAATCCTTATTTATTTAAAAGTACGGATCGAGGGGCAACTTGGGTTTCGCTAAGTTCAACTCTACCCAAACGCACTTTAGTATGGCGATTAGTTCAAGATCATATCAAAAAAGAACTATTATTCTTAGCTACTGAATTTGGAGTATATGTATCACTTAATTCAGGTGTTTCTTGGCAAAAACTACCAGGAACTCCAACCATATCCTTTCGCGATTTAACAATACAAAAAAGAGAAAATGATTTAGTTGCTGCTTCTTTTGGAAGAGGTTTTTTTGTTTTAGATGATTACAGTGCACTACGCTCATTTACTTCTGAGTATTTGAATAAAAAGGGAGCATTATTTACTCCTCGTACAGCCAAATGGTATGTTCCTAGAAGTAATGTAGGGAATACTGGAGCCGATTATTATTTTGCTAAAAACCCAGAATATGGAGCTGTTTTCACCTATCATTTATCTGGTGATTTTACCACTCAAAAACAATCTAGAGAAAAACAAGAACAAGAATTAAATATGGCTGGTAAAAATGTCCCATTTCCAGGCTGGGATGCCTTAGATTCTGAGTTGTTAGAACAACCAGCAAGAGTGGTATTAAGTATACAAGATGTAGAAGGAAATATTATAAATAAAGTATCAGAAAAGGCATCAAAAGGAAGCCATCGTATAGCGTGGAAATTAGATCATTTTAATCCTTTCGCCATCTCTTTAGAGGGAAATTCAAGTCGATATGGAGGAGGAGCACTTGTAATACCAGGAAATTACTCAGCTACTTTATATTTAGAACAAGATGGAAATGTTGAACTTTTAGACGGCCCTGTTTCTTTTGAAGTAAAACGAATCCGAAAAGGTGTCCTTCAAGGAGCATCGTATTCTGAGTTTTCAGAGTTCCGTATTACATTAACTAATTTGTTAAAAAACATTAATGAGATGCAAGATAAATTAACTTTATCAAAGAAAAAACACAAAGCACTTTTGACTGCCATAGAGCGAACTTCAATTGAACCTGGTGTTGTTGAAAAACAATTGGAAGAAGTAGAGCATACCCTAGCCCAATTAGAGTATGAACTTTCAGGAAGTCCATCAAGAGGGGCTATTGGAGAGCGAAACCCAGCCACACTTCAAACTTATTTGTATAATGCTTTTAATGGAATGGACAATACATATGGACCAACAGGTGTTCACAAACAAAGTTTGGCTATTGCCCAAAAAATGATAAATGAAATTAAAGGAAGAATCATGTTGTTGAGTGAGGAAACCATTCCAGCTATTGAATCTACATTAAAAGCGGCAGGAGCTCCATACATTAATGGACAAGGTAGGTAGTTATAATCCCTCACCTATCATTTAAAAAAGCTGCTTAAATGAAGCAGCTTTTTTTATATAATTAATTTACCTGAGGTAAAATGGGTGAAAGTTCAAAACATTCTAACTTAAAATAGGGTGTTGCTGATAATAAATGATCAAATAAATCTGCAGAAATGTGCTCATAGTTTTTCCATTCTTTATCTCTACTAAAAACATAAACTTCTAAGGGGATCCCTTGAGCGGTAGGAGCTAATTGTCTGCACATTACAGTCATTTCAGTATTTACCATAGGATGTTCCATTAAATAAGCTTCAGTATAATGTCGGAAAAGGCCTAAATTGGTAAAATTTCTTCCATTGATTAAAAGTGTTTTATTAACTTTCTTTTCATGGTTTGAAGCTTCAATTTCAGCTTTTCGTTGGGCAATAAATGGCGCAACACGTTCAATTTTTTCCAATTCGCTAATTTCTTCTGGAGATAAAAACCGAATACTGCTGATTTTAATTAAAATTGAACGTTTGATACGTCTTCCTGCTGATTCACTCATTCCCCTCCAGTTGATAAACGGATCAGAAATCAATTTATAAGTAGGGATAGAGGTTATAGTTTTATCAAAGTTTTGAACTTGAACCGTAGAGAGACTGATGGAAATGACATCACCATCAGCATGATTATTAGGCATACTTATCCAATCTCCAATTCGTACGGTATCATTTACGGTTATTTGTACACTAGCTACAAAGCCTAGTATGGTATCTTTAAATACAAAAAGTAATACAGCTGAAAGAGCTCCAAGAGCTGTTAAAAATGTTCCGATTTCCCGACCTGTTAGTACCGATAGTATAAGGATTCCACCAACAAACCAAAGAAAAATCATTATAACTTGTATGTAACTATCTAAAGGTTTATCTTTTAGTGCGGGTACTGTTTTAAGATAATGACTGATGCTTTTTAATACAGCTCTAATTATGGCAATTATCACAACAATCGTTAATGCTTCAAAAATATTTTCAGCAAGAGATGCAAGCGTTTCACTAAAGTCAATAATTATAGGTGGTATAAGCTCATAAAACAAATAGATAACAGGTAAATAAGAAAGCATTTTGGGAACACGATACTTTAAAAGTAAGTCATCAAAGGTATTTTTGGTTTTTAATGAAACACGATGAAATAGACCAATGATAATACGGCGAGAAATCCAAAAAACGATAGTTCCAAAAATGAGCGTAAAAAGTAAAAGTAGAAGTACTGTAGCGTATTCAACCCAAGGGGAGGAAATTCCCTTTTCGATTAAAAAATCGCCAAGCCTACTTTTGATGTCTAGTGCATTCATACTTTTTTAATTACAAAATTAGTTTTTTAATTTGCTTTAAGGCAACCTCTTAGCTAATGACTTTTTCAGCTCGTACTTCTATTGCCTTTATAAGTGACTTAAAATCAGATAGTTGGGTTAAAGGATTCAATAAGACAACCCGTAAATACCTTTTCCCCTTTATTTCACATGAGGTGATATAAAATGGGCTTGAATTGATGATTTCATATCGCAGTGCTAACTGTTCTTGATTGGTTAAAATATCAGGTTTATATTGAAAACACAATATATTTGAAGCAGGAGGGTAGGGGCAATAAAAATCAGGATGATTTTGCATTAAGGTGTACAACTCTTTAGCCTGAGTAAAACTATGAGCAATAAAATCACGAATGGCTTGCTCTCCTTCTAGGGCAAAACTCCAATACAACTTAGTTCCTAAAGCTGATTTTGTACATTCAATCGTAAAGGGCATACTGTCAATACCTACAACTTGACTATCGTGAAATACATAACTTCCTTTTTGATGAAAACAATTCCATTGGTGGTGTTGATTTCGAAATAAAACCGCAGTGCAAAGTGCAGGCACTCTGAGCATCTTATGGGCATCCCAAATTAATGAATCGGCTCTTTCAATACCTTTTACTTTATGGCGTTCTGACGGAACTAAAATGGCAGAGGCACCATGGGCTCCATCTACATGAAACCATAAGTGGTGTTTTTCGCAAAAATCAGCTAGCTCATCTAACGGATCAAATAAACCTGTTGCTGTTGCACAAGCGTTTCCTATTACCGCCATGACGCGTTTTCCTTCATTTTGTATTTTTTTATACACTAATTCTAAAGCTTGTGTATCTATAATTTCATTTTCATCTACAGCGACAGGGACATATGAATTTTTACCCATACCCATTATGGAAAGTGCCCTCAATATAGAATAGTGAGCATTATCAGGACCCATCACAACGATATCTTTAGGGGAGCCTTCATTCCATGCTTCAGGGGCAATTTCAGCCCTTGCTGCAGAAAGGGCAGTTAGATTTGCAATAGAACCTCCATGCGTGAGAAAACCACTTCCATTCGCAGGATATCTCTTAAAATCGTTATAGTCTGTACCTTTAAACCAACCAAACTGATCTAGCATCCAATGAATCATATATCCTTCTAATGCCGCTCCTGCTGGCCCCATCTCATATAGCGAGCTTGGGTTATTTATAGTACCATGTATCCAGTCAGGTATTCCAGAAAGAGATTGCGGAACTGCCACTTGGTGGCCCATGTATCCCGGATGATGTAAATGGTTAGTATGAATTAAATAGGTTTTTAAAAAATTTGATAAGGCTTCAACTGAACCAAATCCATTTTCAAAAAAAGATTTTGTTTTAAGAGCTTCATTTATGAATTCTGGGGGGTATTGATTTAAAACATTTGATTCTCTTTTTATACTTGATTCTAAGTAATCAACAAGCAGTTTACTTACAGCTTCTTGTGTTTTTTGAAGTGGTAAGGAAGAAGTTTTAATTGCCATAGATCAATATCTAGAATGGATTTTAATTTTTAGTTTGATTTTTAAAAGGATCAGAATTATATGAAAAGAAAAAGTTAGCCCAAATTACTTTGGACAACGCATTAATGTAAGGCATTAATAATATTAATATTCCTGTAATAGTAAAAAAGGGAGTTAATGCATTTTTTGTTATACCCATAATGTAGAGTAATACAAATACAATTAAACTGATACCCACACCTAAACCATAAGAAATATACATAGATCCGTAAAAAAAGCTAGGTTCAATTTTAAATTGTAAACTACAATAAGAACAAGAATTGTTTACTTTATTAAAATATTTTAATTGATATGGGTGACTTTTCAAAAGTTTTCCTTTTCTGCATCTAGGGCATTTTAAAAATAAAATTGAAATAAGTTTTTTAATGGCTTTAATTTTAACAAAAATAACCATTTAATATTTTATTAAAAGCGCAAAAATTAATACAATTTGAAAAGTAATTTTGTCAATTATTAGCCATTGTTAAAGCCCTAGTAGTCAAATAATATTTAGTAATCATATTATCTCTTTCCCATTGAGGAATTGATTGATTTTGATAATAGGAAATAAAATTTTTAGTAACTGCAGCAAAATGAGCTTCGTGCCCTTCTCTTAGAGCATCGGGTATGTCAACACGCCATCCTTTTGGAGTAGTTTTGAGTTCAATACCTGGATAACTTATTTTTAAGTTTTTAATTGCCTGATAAAGAATTGATTCATCTACATCTTTTAGAGGATGAATATATAATGTAGGATTATAATTATGTTCTTCATCTTGTACAATTACCAAATTTGAATTTGTACCCCTCATTATAGAATAATGGGTATCACTTCCACCATTAGGAGCTTCATAATTCCATAGAACAGAAACTTTAGCATGGTGTCCTTTTACAGTAAAGTTGATGGCGCCATTAGCAAATATTGATAAGGTATCATTTGCTAAAGATGACTTAAGATATTCAGGAATCTCAGCTCCACCAGTAACAGTTTTAAATTTAGAGGAACTAAGTAATGTGGGCCAACGTTCAGCTTTTAATAATTCGACATCAGATTTATAAATTGAAGTATTAGGAAAGCATTCCCAAAAAGTTAAGTCTACTAAATGCACACTTACATCCGCTATCCCTTCACCTTGTTGTTTGGTATCAAAAAACCATGTGGGCCGAATTAAAGGAGCTCCAGATACCTTTTTATAGAAATGATGTACAGACTCTTTAGTAATTGCAGGTTGATCTAGAGAACCTACAATAAGTTCTCCAAAGACATTAGGAATTTGAGAAAGTTCCTTTTGCAAAACAGTAGTGATTTCAAAACGCTCCGTCATGATATCATACAATAATAATTGCTTTTCCTCAGCAAGTTTAAATGCTTTTTCAAGTGTAGCAAAATTATCAGCATTAATTGCCATCGGTTTATCAGCATAAACATGATAACCCTCTTCTATGGCAGATAATATATAGTCTGTTTTTTTTTGGTTGTTTCCCGATAAAATAACCACATTCCCTTTCCCTTCTTTTTTCCATTGATTTAAATAATCATCTCCTTTAAAAACATTTGTATTCCATCTTGTAGGGTTAATGTCACGATAATTATATTGTTCAATTCTATTCAAATGGAATTCTATATCGGAAGTATCCGGGCCGTAAACACTAACATTAGCATCTATTTCAGGATACATTGATTTTTGAATTAAAGCGGCATGAAAATGACCGGGATCTAGGGTGATTAATTTGATTTTGGAATCCAATTCTACATCGGGTGTACATCCTAATTTCAATAATAGAATACCGATAAAAAAGAAAACTTTATGCATTTTAATACTTAATGTTTAAAGTACCATAAGGAGCACGTTGTGAACGACTCAAATAGGCATTGGCTTCTGTGTCATTTTTAAAACGTTCACTAATGGGATCCCATTCTAATTTTCTAGGAAGTTTCATTGCAATATGGCTTATTAAACATACAGAACATGCTCGATGTCCAATTTCTACGGGCGATATGGGTTCCTTTCCTGTTTGAATACATTCTAGCCAATTCCTGTGATGTTCTTTACTTTCATAGAGGTGAATTTCATTTTCTCCTATTACCGAACTTAAAATGGCAGGGTTACTTGCATCAAGTGATTTTACTCCATTATTTTCAGGGATTGGGTCAGAAGTAGTAGCTCTATAGGCCCCACGTGTTACAAAAATCCATCCTTCATCCCCTTCGTAGCGAATACCATTAGGGAATCCTCCACTAGTAAGCATCGTTATGCCATTTTTGTATTCTGCTTTTACCATAAAGTCTCCGTGTACATTCCAACTGCCACTTTTTGGAAATTCTGCAATAGCTTCAATACTTATGGGGCCTGTATATTCTGTGTCCATACCCCAAGCCGCTGAATCAAAATGATGTTGCCCCCAACCGGTTATCATTCCAGCGCCGAATTGTTCAACACGAAGCCAGCCGGGACGATCGTATCCTTCTTTAGGATGCACGAGCATTTCAGAATATTCCATTTCAGGTGTTGATCCTAGCCAAGCATCAAAATTTAAATGATCGGGTATAAGTTCCTTAACAGCAATAGGCCCACCTGGGTCGCCAGGCAAACCAATTTTTACGGTATGTAATTTTCCAATTCTTCCATTTCGAACTAGTTCAGCAGCATCTTTAAATTGTTTTGATGAACGCTGTTGTGTTCCAACTTGGAAAATTACTTTTTGTTGTTTTACAATATCACTTAACAAACGACCCTCTTCAATGGTTAAAGAGGTAGGTTTTTGTAAGTAAATATGTTTGTTAGCTAATGCAGCTTCAATTGCTGGTTGAGCATGCCAATGGTCAGGTGTACTAATGATAACAGCATCAATATCTTTTCTAGAAAGCATTTCATGATAATCTTCATACATGTGAGTATCTACCTTCTGTCCTTTTTCCTTATAATAATCATCTACTAAAATTTTGGCTTCGCTTAGCCTTTTTCGATCTAAATCACAAACGGCAATCATTTGAGCTAGATCGTGTTGCATAGTACCGGGCATATCATGTACTCTGGCGATTCGCCCACAACCAATTTGGCCCACCTGTATTTTATTACTTGGTGCATTTTTTCCAAATACACTAGAAGGTACAATGGAAGGGAAGGCTACAGCTGCTGCGGTTGAAACAACTGTTTTTTCTACAAATTTTCTTCTACTTAAAATTACTTTTTTCATTTTTTAGGATTTAAATTGATAGGTTAGTGGTTTGGCATATAAATTCCACTGCTGGTTTGCTTCAGCTGGCTCTAACATTCCGTCATAGATAACTAAACGATAACGCAAAGTATAGGTTTGACCAGCTTTCATAATCCAGTCAGTATTCTTTGTAGTAGCAAAATTCGCAAACAAATCCCCACGACCGTATTGATTTTCTGGCCAAATTCTTAAGGGTTCAGGGTGGTTATAATTTTCTGGATGAGACATCATAACGGCCCCACCATAGCCTTCATCTAATTTGCCATCTACAATACACCAGAGTGCTGTACTTCCATCTGCTGTAGTTCGGGTATTTCCTTCGGAGCTTAAAACTCTACTATTTTGATTGTCCCATTCTTCGGTGGTACGCCATCCAAATCCACCATAGCGGTACTCGATTATTTTGAAATCACTTTCAGTAGCAGGAGTATATTGAATTTCAAAATCTAGATAGTATTGGGATGAATCAACTGGAGTGACTCTAATTTTTTGAACTTCGTTTAACGCAATTTTATCTTTATTTTCTTTCAAGACAACGTGTTCGTGAAGCACTTCAAACTCTGAAAAAACTGGACCATTTGACTCAGATAAAAGAGAAGCGAATCGAACGGTTCCTTCTTCTTTGTATAAATTCCAAAAGTCTAGGGTATCCCCTTCAAAAAGAGTATGTGTCCAAGGATTCCAAAGGCCATAATGGTGGTAATGATCCTCAGGTTGAATTCGAGTTAGGCGCTTTCCCATAGGGGTGTTTAACGGATGGATATAACCACTTCTTCGGTACGCTGGATTAACTCCTTCTGGAGCCTCAGTTACCTCCATTTGATACCCTAAAATTTTAGTATCATTAATATAAATAGAATGTTGACCGTTTTCTTTTTTCACTGTTTGTGATTCGGTTAGCAAGGATCCAGTATTTAATTCCCATGTAAATGGGCCTTTATAATTTTCTGGAGTCACTTTCCAATATACCCATTCCCCCTTAATTTGATATGGAAGCTCGTTTCCATTGAAGAGTAAACGATAATTACTTTGATTTTCACCGTTAGGAAGTTTTGCTTGTGCAATAGTAGTATTTACCTCTAGATTTTGATTGTTAATCAATTCAATTTGAATTTGATTTTTACATGATGTTAGGAGGAGGAAAATAAATATGCTTGAAAGTGTCCAATTTAAATAGTATCGCATAAAATTGTTTTATTTGTAGAACTTGATTGATAAATTGCATTGATTAAAGCTACTGATTTTCGGGCAGATTGACCAGAAACTAAAGGGGATTTGTTCTGTTGTATGGCAGAAATGAAATCTTCGTAAATATTCTTGTGTAGCGCAATATTTTCCAATAGTGCTGTTCCACTACTTTTATTTTCATCATTGCTTAAAGTAGTGATAAGATTTTTATCTGGGGCATCAATAATTTTTCCCGCTTCATAGGTTAACCGGCCCTTTTCTCCATAGATTTCAATTTTTTCAGGGAAACCAGGATGTAAACAGGTTCCCCCACTCAATGTACCTAGGACTCCATTTTTGAAACGGAGTTGTGCAACAGCTGTATCTTCTCCTTCTATTTGATGTACTTGTGTAGCTATGGTTCCGTTAACAAATTCAACTTCGCCCATTAGATCGAGAACTAAATCAAGGGTATGTATTCCTTGATTTATTAATGCTGCTCCACCGTCCCATTTAAGAGTGCCGCGCCATGGATTAGATTTGTAATATTTTTCATCTCTATACCAATGTATTTGGGCACAAAGTAGGAGGGGTTTACCAATTATATCCTCACTCAGTGCTTTTTTCAATTTTAAGTATTCAGGATGTGTTCGGTTTTGAAAGGCTACTGCAAGAGTGGTTTGATTTTGAGAAATGCACTCTAAAATAGCATCAATTTTATCCACTGTTATTTCGAGTGGTTTTTCACATAAAACATGTTTTTTGGCATAGCTAGCTTCAAGTATTGCTTCACCATGATTTCCGCTTTCATTGCATACGCTTATGGCATCAACTGAGGTAGAAGAAAGGAGGCTAGTTAAAGATGAAAATACAGGTGAATTGAATTGGTCTTCTATCTCTTTATAGCGCAACGAATTAGAACATACCACACCCATCAAATGGGCACCTTCAATTTGGTCTATACATTTAGCATGTACCTTTGCTATATTTCCATTACCAACTAAACCAAATTTCATTGCTTCAATTATAGTGAAACTCCTCTTTTCCAAGGAATAAAATCAAATTGTTCTAAAGCAGTAGCTTTGCTAATTATCTTACCACTTGCCACTGCAATTATCAATTCCATTAATTCTGCACCCAATGCATTCATATCCATTTTATTCGAAATTAAACGACCAGCGTCAAAATCAATAATATCAGGCATTCGTTGGGCAAGATCAGTATTAGTTCCTACTTTAATCACTGGGCTTATAGGATTTCCAGTTGGTGTTCCTAATCCTGTTGTAAAGAGTATTAAATTTGCACCAGAACCGGCTAACGCAGTAGTACTTTCTACATCATTACCAGGAGTGCAAAGCAGGGCAATTCCTGGATTTATAGCGTATTCGGTGTAGTCTAAAACAGAGGTAATTGGTGCACTTCCTGATTTTTTTGCTGCTCCGGCAGATTTCATGGCATCAGTTATCAAACCATCTTTAATGTTTCCAGGTGAAGGATTCATATCAAAACCCGAACCAACTGCATGTGCTTCTTTCTCATAAGCCTTCATTAAGTGAAGAAATTTTTCTCCTAGCGCTGGAGTATCACAACGGTTAACCAATTCTTGTTCTACACCAGATAATTCTGGGAATTCAGCTAAAATTGCTTTCCCTCCCAATGTTGCAATAATGTCTGATACATACCCTAAAACAGGATTTGCAGTTATGCCTGAGAATCCATCTGATCCACCACATTCTAAGCCTATCGTGAGTTTATTTAATGGCATTGGTTTGCGGTGAATTTCATTTGCTTTTTTGATTTCTACGACTGAGTCTTGAAGTATTTTTTTGAGAAAATTTTCAGTAGTTCCCTCAGTTTGCTGGTCAAAAATCAAGACTTTTTTACTGGAATCTATTTGATATGTAGCTAAAGCTTTTTGAAAGGTTTTGATTTCTAAATTTTGACACCCTAAGCTTAGTACAGTAGCACCAGCAACATTTGGATTATTGACATAACCTGCTAATAATGCAGCGAGTGATTGGGCATCTTGTCGTGTACCCCCACACCCCCCTTGATGGGTTAAAAAACGAATTTTAATATTTTCAAATCCAGGGGGAGGTGATTCTATAGCGGTCGTTTGTATTGGGCTACTACCAGGTGAAATTAAACTGGTTAATAAAGTTTCTAAAGCTTCTTTTTTAGGAGGGTTTAGGACCTTATCAAAAAGAATTTTTAAAGTTTGAATATTACGATTTTCACAAAAAACTAAGGGAAAAAAGAGCCAAATATTCTCTGTCCCAACTTGACCATCGTTTCGCGGATAGCCATCAAATGTTAGGTTTTTCCATTTTTCTATATTGGGTATATGCCAATGCCATGAGGCTGTTTTGCCGTTTACTTTTTCTGTTTTATGACGTACATTCTCAAGCGAAATTAGCTCTCCTTTTGAAATGTCTTTTAAAGCTTCACCTACCACAACTCCATACATTGTTATAGTTTCACCTTTTGGAATTTCAATAAGGGAAAATTTATGCTTTTGAGGGATCGTATTGACCAAAGTAATTTTATCGTCAGATATGCTTACAGTAGTTCCTTTTTTAAGTGTTTCAAGAGCTACTGCAACACTATCGTTAGTATTAATTTTTAATGATAATGACATTATTTTTCAATAAATATGTTTGAATTTAAAAAAGTTAATAGGCCCTCTTTAACACCCTTTTGGTGAAGTAAAGTAAGTGCCATTTCTAATGCTGAAGTTAAGCTCTTATTTTGACTTAAATCCTCTCCCCATAAAGCATCGTTTCTTAAAAGAGCATTTACAGTAGCTTGAATTGTATTAAGTTTCCAACATTGTTGAATATAAGTAATTACTTCTTGATCATCTTGAACGGGCATAGTTTGCTCATTCCAATATCCTTTATAGAATTCAAGAAGACAAGCCATGGTGAAAACCAAATATTTAGGAGATTCCTTTTTTTCCTCTTGATAGGCTAATATACTTGGAAGTACTCGAACCTTAAACTTGGCTATTGAATTTAAAGCAATACTTGATAGATAATGTTTGATGAAGGGATTTTTAAACCTGTCAAAAACAGCATTAGCAAAAGCAATCACCTCATTTTTATCCATAGGCAGTGTAGGTACGATTTCTTCAAGCACAACTTTTTTTAAGACATGATCAGTAAAATCATCACTAAAAATTTGACTTACTGTTTCAAGTCCATATAGAAGTGAAAGCGGAACCATGGCAGTATGAGCACCATTTAAGATACGTACTTTTCGAGTACGATAAGGTTGCATATCAGTTACGATCTTAACATCCAATTCCGTAAGATGAAAGGGTAGTTTTTCTTTTAACAGTTTATCCCCTTCAATTATCCATAAAAAAAAGGGCTCTGCTGTAACCATAGAATGATCTAAATAAGGAATACTAGATGAAAGTTTATCAAAATCATCCTTAGGAAAACCTGGAACTATACGGTCTACTAAGGTGTTGTGAAAATGATTATAGGATTTTAACCAATGACTAAACCCAGAATCTAAATTCCAATGTAAAGCATATTTCAAAATACAAGATTTCAGTTGATCTGCATTATGATTAATAAGTTCACAGGGTAAAATTTCTAACCCACTTGAAGCAGATCCATTAAAATAGTGGTAGCGTTCCCATAAAAAGCGGGTAAGTTTGGCTGGAAAGTTTTTTTGTGGACAATCTTCAAAAGCATCGATTGTTTCGAATACAATTCCAGCTTCAGTTGTATTGGATATTATAAATTCTAAAGAGGATATAGTTGCTAAGCTTAAAAAGTCATTAAAATCCTTGTAAGGGTTACAAGTTTTAACAATTGAATCAATTACAATAGTTTCTTTAATTTCTTTTTCATTTGCCCAACCATTTAGAAACAAGGTATAGGCACCGCCTTGTTCCTCAAGGGCTTCAACCCTTCCTTGTTCAAGGGGTTGAACCACTGCTATACCAGCATTAAATTCGCTAACTTGATTTAACCTGTAAATGGCATGACCTACAAATGCGCGTAAAAAATTTCCTTCACCAAATTGGATAATTTTAATGGGGTGATTCGCACGCTGATATAAGTGAGGTTTATTCAAAACTTTTTATAATTATTTTAATTAAAACCGAAAAGATTAGGTAACCAAAGTGTTAATTGCGGAAAGAAAGTAATAAGCATAAGAGCAACAATCATTGCGGCAAACAAAGGCAATAAAGGTTTAATTACTTTTTCAATAGAGGTTTTGGCGATACCAATACCCACAAAAAGAACAGAACCTACGGGGGGTGTACAAAGTCCAATACATAAATTGAGTACCATAATGATACCAAATTGGATGGGATCTATTCCTAATGACTTTACTACTGGTAAAAATATGGGTGTAAAAATCAGAACAGCCGGAGTCATGTCCATAAAAATACCAACAAACAGTAGTAATAAATTGATAATCAATAGAATGATAATTTTATTATCACTAATACTTAACAATAAATCACTTAAATTTTGGGGTATGTTTTCATAAGATAAAATCCATGACATACTCATTGAAGCGGCGATAAGCAACATTACTATTGCACTAGTTTTTGAAGATTCAAGTAATATTTTAGGAAGGTCTTTAAATTGTATTTCTTTGTAAATCATACCCAGTAGAAAGGTGTAAAGAACAGCAATAGCAGAGGCTTCAGTTGCGGTAAAAAAACCTGCTACAATACCACCAATTACTATAACTAATAGGAGTAAACTTGGAAATGCAATAATAAAAGTGCTCATAACTTCTCTTAATGAACTAGTGCCCGCAGTTTTGTAGCCTTTTCTTTTAGCCCAGATCGCCGCGACGATCATAAGAAAAAGACCAGTTAGTAATCCTGGAATGTACCCAGCAAGAAATAGAGCAGCAATAGATACTCCTCCACTGGCTAACGAATAAACAATTAGTACATTACTTGGAGGAATTACCAGCCCTATTGTTGCCGAAGTTATATTTACGGCAGCACCATATTCCTTTGAATATCCCTCTTTTTCCATTTCAGGACCTAAAATGGTCCCCATTGCTGAGGCAGAAGCCATAGCTGAACCAGCAATTGCGCCCATGAGCATAGCTGCAATAATATTAATTAACGCCAAACCACCAGGAAAGGCACCTACTAGTGTTTTAGCAAATCCAATTAATCGATCGGCGATTCCTCCATGTGTCATCAGCTGGCCTGATAAGATAAAGAAAGGGATAGCTAATAATGCAAAACTATCCAGTCCTGTTCCCATTCTTTGAGCTATTGTTGTCACCGCAGGGAGACCCGGAATTGAGGTAATAATAGTGAGTAATGAAGACAATGCAATACTCCATGCCACAGGTGTTCCAATTGATATGAAAAAGATAAAACTTAATAGAAGGACAATGACAGGTATTAATTCCATAACTACGATTTAGGTTGAGTGAGTTTATAAAAAACAATTAAGATTCCGCTAATAGGAATAATTGCATAGACAAACGCTAAGGGTATTTGTAGAGCAGGAGAGTATTGTCCTAATTTTAAAGTAACATAAACCAAACGTCCACCACCAATGACCATACCAAATAAAGCAAAGCAAAAAACACTAAGTTTGGTAATTTTTTTCATTAAAGCACTTAGTTTTTTTGGTGCTTTTTGTACCAATATATCTATAGCTACATGTTCATTTCTACCGGCTACATATGCAGCACCTAAAATCCCAAGCCAAATCATTAAATAACGAGCAAGTTCATCAGTAAAAGAACTTGGTGAATCTGTAAAAAATCTGGTAAATACTTGCCACAGTACATTAATTACCATAATTCCCAAAATTATAATGAGTAATCTTGCTACCCATTCATCTATTCTTTTTCTAAGGTTTTGCATTACGAATTTGATTAATTAAACGTGCAATAGCAGGGTCTTCGCTATACTTATTATACATTTCTTGAGTTGCTTCTTGAAATGGTTTTTTATCTGGGTAAGTAACCTCAACTCCCGCTTCTTTGACTGCGTTTAATGATTCATTTTCAGAAGCAATCCAAAGTGCTCTTTGATCGGGCACTGATTTTTTAACAGCTGCTTCAAGCCATTCTTGTTCTTGGGCTGACAAACGATTCCAAAAATGAGTACTGACTAAAATCACATCGGGAATCATAGTATGTTCATCTATGATGTAATATTTACAAACTTCATAGTGTCGGGATAGGTAAAAACTTGGAGGATTATTTTCAGCACCATCAACAACTCCTTGCTGAAGTGCAGTATACAATTCACCCCATGAGATTGGAGTAGGTGAGCCCCCTAATTGTTTTACCATATCTATTGCTGAAACGCTTTCTTGAACTCTTATTTTAAGTCCTTGTAAATCTTCCGGAAGGCTCACAGGTCGTTCACGAGTGTAAAAGCTTCTACTCCCAGAATCATAATACCCAAGGCCTTTCAGCCAATATTCTGTTCCTTCTTCCAACAACTCTTCACCAATAGGTCCATCTAAAACATTAAATAAATGAGCTTTATCATCAAATAGAAAAGGAAGCCCAAAAATGCGAAGGTTGGGGGCAAAGTTTTCTAATACGGCACTAGACACTTTGGTCATGTCCAAACTTCCAATTTGTAAAAGTTCTAAACATTCACGTTCACTCCCGAGTTGTTGATTGGGATAAATTTGTAGTTTCATTTTACCTTCTGACAATTCTTCTAAATAGGTATTGGCTTTAAGCATGGCCTGATGAACACTATGGGTTACATCTAAACCGTGTCCTAGCCTTACTACTTTTTGTTTGGATGAAGAACCACAACTCAATATGATTAATGTTAGAAAAAGAACGGTGAAGATTTTAAAATAACTCATAAATCATCTTTTATTGATTGAATGGTTTGTAAAGTTGTTGCTACTGTTTCTTTAAGTCCTTCAAAATCTTTATTTGCCAAAATCTCATTAGAAATTAATTGAGATCCCATACCTACACAAACCACTCCAGATTTAAACCATGCCAAAAGGTTTTGAGGATCTGTACTTACACCCCCCGTGGGCATAATGCTTGTCCATGGTTGAGGGCCTTTTATAGCTTTTACAAATTCAGGACCGTAAATGTTTCCTGGGAATAATTTAATTATTTCAGCGCCCATCTCTTCCGCTTTTGCAATTTCTGTAAGGGTTCCGCATCCGGGTGACCATAAAACTTTACGTCGGTTGCATACTACTGCAATATCTTCTCTAAAGACAGGGGTTACTACAAAATTGGCTCCAATTTGCATATAATAACTCGCAGAGGCAGCATCTGTAATAGAACCCACACCAAGTATCATACCAGGTAAGTGCTCTTTAGAAAAATGAATTAATTCTTGAAAAACTTCATGAGCAAAATCTCCTCGATGAGTAAATTCGAGTAAACGAGCCCCACCCTCATAACAAGCTTGGAGTACTTTTTTTGCCAAACCCAAGTCATTATGATAAAACAGTGGTACCATACTGGTTCGGTGCATTTCGCTGATAACTTGATGTCTTGTAAACTGTGCCATACTATTTTTTGTTTATCGTGCTACTCTTCCTGAGGCATCGCCCCCCATTAATTTTTCAACTTCATCCACTGTCACTAAGTTGGCATCTCCTTTGATGGTGTGTTTTAGGCAAGAAGCTGCAACAGCAAAATTGAGTGCGTGCTGGTCATCATTTGGATAAGTAAGTAAACCGTATATTAAACCTCCCATAAAAGAATCACCACCTCCAACTCGATCAACTATATGTGTAATTTGATATTGAGGACTCTCATAAAGTTTTTTTCCATCAAAAAGAACACCTGCCCATGAATTATGAGAAGCAGAGATGGAACCTCTTAATGTCGTTATTACCTTTTTTGCTTTTGGGAATTTTTGCATCATTTGTTCGCAAACAGATTGAAATGCTTTAGCAGTAATTTGATCTCCGTGGCGTGACACATCAAGTCCTTGAGGTTTTATTCCAAAATGCATTTCAGCATCTTCTTCATTACCTAAAATCACATCGCAATATGAAGTTAATTCAGTCATAATAGCTTCACGATTTCCCCCGTATTTCCACAATTTTG
>JALRBW010000071.1 GCA_023257625.1 Flavobacteriaceae bacterium
CTGAAAAAGTAAAATTGGGTATTTTTTTGAAGGATCAAAATCTTTGGGTTTAATCATCCACATATTTAATGACTCTCCATTAATATCTAGGGTTGAAAATTCCCTAAAGGGCAAATCAAATGCCTCTAATTCCTTCTTTAGTTCTTTATTGTTGAGTAACTCTCGAAGGGCTTTATTCTTATTGGTTTCATAAAGCGTATATACTGGTGGGGTTATTTCATCAGAATAGGAATGAATATAAAAACTCCCATCTTTACTAAAAGTTGCACCATTTGTTCCTTTTGTTGGCTGAAGCACTCTTTTCGATATTCCAGTAATGGAAACTGCAAAAATTCCGCGATCAATACTACTCCCTTCAACAGACTGATAATACACTTCTCTCATTTTAGGATTATACGTATAGACTTCTGTAACCTCCCAAGGACCTTGGGTTAGCTGACGTATTAATTCCCCATTTGAACTATAATGATAGATATGTTTATAACCATCTCGCTCACTTGTCCATAAAAAGCTAGCGTCAGGCAGAACGGTAAGATCATCATGCACACTTACATAAGCTTTATCTTTTTCTTCTAATAATAATTTCATCGACTTAGTTTGCGTATCCCAACGCCATAAAATCAAGTGATTTTGATGGCGGTTTGTGGTTTGAAGCAATAAACTGTGTTCCCCTGCAGCAAATTTCATTCTTGGAACATAATAAGGCTTTTCATTTGTAAATTCTATACGTTCTCTATTTCCAGTGCTGACTTCGTAATAATAAAGATCTATTTCAGCATTTTCTTCTCCAGCCTTAGGATATCGAAACATGTAAGGAAAAGGGTATGTATCATTTCCAAAAATATCCATTGAAAAAAGTGGAACATCAGACTCATCAAAACGCATGTAGGCAATATGATCGGAATCTTCTTGCCAATCAAAAGCTCTTACAAATCCAAATTCTTCTTCATATACCCAATCTGAAATTCCATTAAGTGTTTGAAAGTCTCCATCAAAAGTAATTTGTCTTGTAATGCCACTTTCTAGAAATTTTATAAATAAGTTTCTTCTAAATACATACGCAACTTTAGTAGCATCAGGTGATAATAAGGGTTCTTGAATTTTTTCTTCAGCTACCTTAATAACTTCTTTGGTATTAGTGTCAAATACCCAATATATGCCTTGTTTTGATCTTCTGTAAATAGGATCAACTTGGGTTTCTAACAATAGTTTTGATTCATTTTTTGAAAACATGTAGTCGGTTAAGTTTTCTAAAAAGGAGAAATCTTGTGAATTTACCAAGATTTCTTTTTTTTGAGGATCACTATAAGTATAACGGACTATTTTACTCGAATTATTTTCTTCATTTTGTTCAAGTACTGTATAATGACTCCCGTTTTTCATGGATCGAATCGATTCTAGCCGTTTTGGAGAAAACTCTCCGTTCCATAATTTATCTAAAGAAATATTGATTTTTTGAGCTTGTATGTCATAATTGAGAAAAACAACAAAAAAATAAGCTAGTGAGGTAATTATATTTCTCATGTTAATAGATATTAATATTTAATGATAATGGTTTAAAATAAGAGATTTTGATAAATTTATAGAAGGTTCAATTTAGGAAAAATGACTTAATAGATAAGGGTTGGATACCAAAAACTGTATCTTTAAAAAAAAATAAAAATGAAGCATTCGATCGAGGGATTTTCAAAGCTTTCAAAGGCTGAAAAAGTGGACTGGATCACTAAAAATTACTTTAACCATCCTGAAGAAGCTAAAACCTTATTGACTTCTTACTGGAATCAAAATAATGAGCTTCAGAAACGTCACGATGAATTTATTGAAAATACACTGTCTAATTTTTATCTGCCTCTAGGAGTTGCCCCAAACTTCATAATAAATGGTAAAAACTATACACTCCCAATGGTTATTGAAGAAAGCTCAGTAGTAGCAGCTGCTGGAAATGCTGCAAAATATTGGAGTCAACGTGGTGGCTTTACTGCTAAAGTTTTGAGTATTGATAAGGTGGGGCAGATTCATTTTTTTTATAAAGGAAATAAAGCTTCACTGTCCTCATTTGTAGCCACTCATACAGCTCAATGGCTTGAAAAAGTAAGGGAAATTTCAGCCAAAATGGAAACTCGAGGGGGTGGAATAAAATCATTGACTTTAGTTGATAAAACAGCCGATCTACCGCATTATTATCAACTTCATTTAACCTTTTCTACGGCAGATGCAATGGGAGCAAATTTTATTAATTCTTGTTTAGAGCATATTGCAAAATCTGTAGAAATATCTGTGATTAATAATTCTGTTATTCTTAATGAGGGAGGAATAGATATAGTGCTATGTATTTTGTCTAATTATACTCCAAATTGCTTAGTTCATGTACAAGTTTCTTGTCCAATAGAAGACTTAGGAAAACAAGACAAAATGGAGGCTTCTATTTTTGCTAAAAAGCTGGTGCAAGCAGTAGCAATCGCCAAAGTTGAACCCTATAGAGCAGTAACCCACAACAAAGGAATTATGAACGGCGTAGATGCCTTAGTAATTGCAACTGGTAATGATTTTAGAGCTATTGAAGCAGGTGTCCATGCTTTTGCCTCTCGTTCTGGTCGTTACTCTTCCCTTAGTGAAGCCTCCATCAATAATGGACAATTTACTATGGAATTAACACTCCCTCTTGCTTTGGGCACAGTTGGTGGATTAACAAGTTTACATCCAATGGTGAAGTGGAGTCTTGAATTATTGGGAAATCCAAATGCTGAAGAGTTAATGAAAATTATAGCCGTAGCAGGCTTAGCTCAAAATTTTGCAGCACTACGCTCCTTAGTAACTTCGGGTATTCAAAAAGGACATATGAAAATGCATTTACTAAATATTTTAAATCAGCTAGGGGCAAATGAACAACAAAAAGTAAAGGCTCTCGTTTATTTTAAAACAAATACGGTAAGCGTACAAGCAGTACGTCATTATTTAGAAAATTTTTAAGCATAAATGGACTCATTTTATAGTCATGGCAAACTCTTACTTACGGGAGAATATGTTGTTCTAAAAGGCGCTCAAGCCTTGGCTATGCCTTGTTCAAAAGGACAACGTTTAACTTTTACCCCGCTTACAGAGTCTAAATTGAATTGGGAAAGTTATGACACTAAAAAAGCAGTTTGGTTTTCCGCACAATTTGATCTACCTCAATTGTCAATTCTTAAGAGTTCTAATTCTGATATAGCTGAAAGATTAAAAAAAGTTTTATTGGCTGCACGCGAAGAAAATCATTCCTTTTTAAAACATGGTGGAAAAGTTGAAACCCACTTAGAATTTAATCAAAATTGGGGGCTTGGTAGTTCCTCAACGCTAATCGCTTCCATTGCCCAATGGGCAAAGGTTAATCCCTTTATGATTTTAGAACGTAGTTTTGGTGGAAGTGGCTACGACGTAGCTTGTGCACAAGCATCTACTCCCATTTTATTTACCCCAAATGGAACTTCGCCCCATATTAAATCTGTTACTTTTTGGCCCCCTTTTATTGAAAATTTATTTTTTGTTTATCTCAACCAAAAAAAAGACAGTAGTGAAGCAGTACGTGATTTTTCGTCGATTAAGGTTGATGAGAACATTATTAATAAAATAAATGAAATCACAAATCATTTTATCCAATGCACCTCACAAGATCATTTTAACGAGTTATTGGCCTTACACGAAACCATTATAGGTAGGTTAATTGGACACACACCAATTCAAGAACGTTTATTTTCTGATTATGAAGGTAGTATTAAAAGCTTAGGAGCGTGGGGTGGAGATTTTGTTCTTGCTTCAGGCAATTCGTTTACTCCCAATTATTTTTCAAATTATGGGTATTCAACAGTTATTCCTTTTAAAGAGATGTGTTTACACTAATATCAGAAACTACTGATACTATAAAAACCTATCATTTTGTAAAGGTTTTTTAAACAAATCAATTTTCATTAATAATATAAGGCTCTGTTGTCTTCAATCTCAGCAACAGATTCAAGAGCTAAAAATATGTTTTCAAGTAACGTTTGACTAGCTTTCTGACGTAATGCATTTGCATATCCTGTATAATCAACTAAATCTTCCGCTATAGTTTTAGAGGTGACTTTAATTTTATAAACTCCTTTTTCCCCTGAAATTAATCCTGACTCAACGCCTTCTTCAATAGTAAAGGCCGCGCCAACAACATAAGGTTCATTTCCAGCTCCAACTAATGTCGGATTTTTTTGACTAATTGCAGAGGCTGTTTCGATGGTTAAACTTTCTTCTTCTGCTAATTGTTCAAGGGTAGTATATGTTGCATACTTTTGGGTTATGAGTTTTGCCTTTTTTTCTTTTTCAATAATTTGACGAACTTGTTTTTTTATAGTTTCATTTTCTACTACACCTTCTTTTACTTTTTCGGTAAGTTGAACAACTACATATCCACCGCCACTAATTGAAAACCGTTGAACATCTCCAACTGCAGTATCCTCTTCAAACGCCCATTTAACAATTGCTCTTTGCTGAAAAAGTCCAGGTAAATTCTCCTCAAGAGTTGTTATTTGTTTTACAGGTCTTACATCATAATTATTTTGTTCAGCTACTTCTATAAAACCAAGTTCATTGCTGTCCATCTCAAATTGAGTGGCTTTTCTAAAAATTTCATTAGCAGTTTTGTCTGAAGGCACTGCAGCTGCAACTACATCTGCAATAAGGGCTAAATCATCTTTATCGGTTACTTTAATTATGTGGAATCCAAATTCTGTTTCCACTAATCCAATGCTGCCAACACGATTATTATTTACAAACGCAAAAAACTCTTCTACCATTTCGCCTTCTTTAAAAAATCCTAAGTCACCTCCATTTGTTCGAGTAGGACCATCAGAATATTCTCTTGCAAGAGCTTCAAAATCAGTATTATTTTGTCTAGCTAATCGATAAATTCGGTTTGCTTCACTTTGTGCTTCTGCTTTTGTTCGATTTACTGTGGAGGTAGCCCTTGTAGCCCCATTATAAGCAATTAATACATGGCTGGCTCTAATTGAAGCATCCTTTTTAAGGTCAATTAAACGAGAAATTTTAAAATCACCTCGATCACGATATGGTCCAAAAACCTCACCTGGAGTTAACCCAAATAAAATATCGGCATATTGGTTATTAAACTCTCCTCTCGCCTTGTAAACAGAATCAAAGGGTACTTCTGAATATTGATCAATAAAATCTGATATGTTTTTTGTGGTTTTAAAACCTTCTAATGTATCCGTAAGTTTAGAAACATCATTATATGCAATTCGATCTGTTTTAAGGGCATCTAATCTTAGTTCTATAACAGATAAATCGTCTTGTGTAGGAGTTTCTTCAAAGGCTACATACTGTATTGATCGGGAAGCTTCATTTTTAAAATCTGCTCCATGGGTTCTTATATAATTTTTGATTTCAGCATCTGTTATTTGAATCAAACTATCCTCAACACTTTCATAAGGAATAAGTATATATTGAAGGTTTACATTGTCGTTTTCAAAATGAAAGTCAGCTTTGGCCTCAGCTTCTGTCATTCCAGTACTCGATTGGATAAGATCAAGATAAATTCGTTGTTTTGCAACTCCTATGATACTCTTTTCTTGATATTTCCAATTTTCATAAGCAACTGGATTTTCAACTTTCATTTGAGCGATATAATCTGTAAATACACCGAAATCAAAAAAACCAGCTTCATTTTGAAAATTTGGATTACTAATTACTGCTTCATCTGAAGATATAATTTGTTCCAATTGATCTTTCCCGGCATCTATTCCTAGTACTTCAAATTGTTGATCAAATATGGTGTTTCGAAGCGATTGTTGCCAAACCAAATTGACAGATTGTAATGTTGAATAGTTATAGGCGCGCTCTGTTTGTTCCACAAGTTGACGGAAAAGGGCAACTTCTACCTCATCATCATTAACAATACCGATGGGATCTGTAGGTCCTACATTCGATGAATTTCCATCAAATACACCAGATATCACAAAAGCGAATAGCGCCATCCCGATAACTAAAATCAAGAATATTGAACGCTGTCTAATTTTTCCTAAAACGGCCATAGTTGCTCTTTTTAATAGTGTGCGAAATTACGGTATTCCTTTGAATTAATAAAATAGTTGTGTTTTAAAAATTTAGAGTAACTAGTGGCTATATTATTCGCTTTCTGAAGTATGCAAAACAATTTCTTCAATTTTAGTTGCGGATACTTTTTTAATTTTTAAATGATAGGGGTCAATTTTAATTAATTCTCCCTTTTTTGGAATCTCACCAATATGATAGGCAATCATACCCCCTAACGTTTCATAAAATTCACTTTCTGGTAATTTGAGGTCATATTTTTGATTTAAATAATCTACTTCTAGCCTTGCTGAGAAAAGAAAAGAATTTTTATCTAAGGGTTGTTCTAGATGCGCAATTGAGTCAAATTCATCTTCAATTTCTCCAAAAAGTTCTTCAACAATATCTTCTACGGTAACTATCCCAGAAGTTCCTCCGTATTCATCTATAACTACGGCAATACTTTTATGTTGCCTAGTTAATAATTTCAATACATCGTTTACTAACATTGTTTCAGGCACATAGGCTACTGGAAGGATAATTTTTTTAATTGATTTTGGCCTTTTCATCATTTCAAAGGCATGTACATAACCTAAAATGGAATCAATTGTTTTTTTATAAATCGGTATTTTTGAAAGCCCTGTTGAGATAAATAAATCTCTAAGTTCATCAACGCCAGTGTCTTCATCTACGGCTACTATTTCAGCCCTTGGGACCATAGCTTCTCTTGTTTTTACTTCTGAAAAGTCTAGCGCATTTTGAAAAATTTTAATTTCAGCATCTAGATTTTCTTTATCTGCCGAGGATTCTAATTGCTCTTCAATATAATTTCCTAATTCTACTTTTGAAAATGATAACTGAACTTGATCGGTTTCCGTTTTTAAAAATCGTTTTAAAATTATGTCTGTAAATTCAATGATTAAATGGGTGATTGGATAAAATAAAAAGTAAAATAAGGCAACCGGTAGGGCTAAAACTTTAATGAATGTGTTTGCGTAGAGTTGAAAAAAAACTTTGGGTAAAAATTCTGCAGTTAGTAAAATTATACCCGTTGAAAGTAAGGTTTGATAAAAAATTATAAGCAAACCTATTTCTCCTGATAGTAAGGTTTCTGGAAATAAAAGTTGTAAAATCCGATCACCCATAAAAATTCCATAAACCACCAAGGCTATATTGTTTCCAACAAGCATCGAAGCTATAAATCTAGAAGGGTTTTTAGTGATTAGTTTTAGTAATTTAGAGGTAATGCCCTCTTGTTGCTTTTCGATTTCTAAAAAAATACGATTTGAAGAAACAAATGCGATTTCCATCCCTGAAAAAAAGGCTGACAGAATAAGGCAAATTACAATAACCAAATCCGTGGTAATCATTCGGAGGAATTAGAGCGCTTGCTAAACTTTTTTCGATAATGTCTCCTAAACAAGGCCATTCCTACTGAAAGTACAGCAAAGCCAACAAAAAGATACGCTCGATCTGGGTCTAATTTCCATTTTTGAATGGCTTCATAAGTAGCTATTACCGCTATGATCCAATAAAGAATTTCAGAGATACGATAGGTTTTCATGGTTGAATTATACTGTCTTTTTGCTCCGAAACCGTGATTGTACCAATCAAGTTTCCTGTCTGAAATTTAGTAAAATCTTTATTTGCATCCAATCGTTGCGCATCGAAATTATAATCCTTGTCTTGAAATGTAAACGGCTTTTCAGTAAATATCCATTCGCTTTGAGCATCCCAAAACAATTGATTAGTGGTCAAAATTGAGCCATCGTATGATTTTAATTGCACATTACCTCTTAGATCAATAAGTTTTGTTTCTTCATACAAAATGCCATAATCAGCTATTAAAATATTTTCATTTTTTTTATCGTCGTAGAAAATTACTTCTAAACCCTCTGGAAACTCGGCATAACGAAAACTCAAGTTAGTGAAGTCAAGGTGTTTTGGTGCAGTAAGAATGGCTTGAACATTAGTTGAATCTGTATAAACAAGTCTGATATTAGTAGCAATACCTAAAGGATCTTGCCTATCTCTATTGATTTCTTGTAAAACTGCTGAATTGTCAACACAAGAAATAAAAAGGGATATGGTTAAAACCAAAACCCTTTTTACTAAATTTAAAAGGAAAGAAGTCATTTAGAGACTTGGCACAGTTACGCTACTGTTTATCCAACAATCAAATTTAATTACAGCGCCCTGATTCCCTTCGGTAAAAATATCCGTTTTACTAGGTGCGCGCCCTTCATAACTTTCTACTGTTCTGTTGGCAATATTTGCTAATGACGCGTCAACTTGACCTGCTTTTCGAGCTGTTTGAGCGGCTAACCAGTATACTGCTCTTTTATTGAACTGACTATCTCCACAATCGTTAGCGCTATCTGCATATAAATTGGCAATTAGTAAATATGCTCTACCCAATGAAGGTTGAAAACTCAATGCCTTGTTAGCATAACTTCTAGCTGATGAACTTCTACCTGCATCTTTAAATTTATTGGCAATTTTTAAAAGAATTTTGGCCTTTTTATAATTGTCAGTTTCTAACGAAATTGACTCTTCATAATATTTCAAAGCTTCTTCCTCATTACTGCGTTTGTCGTTTAATAGTCCAAGATAGTAAGCAGAATCTGCAGAAGGCTGAAGAGCATGTAATGCTTCTACCAATGTTACAAAAAGAGGATCGTCAGAACATTCTTTACTATCCATTCTACTAGCAGCACGTTTTAACCAAATCACATCCCCTTTATTGGCTTCAAAATTACGCTGGTATAGTGGAATTAAGTTTTCACAAGTGGCTTCTTTTGCAATAATAGCATCAAGGTTAGATAAAAACGTTCCTATAGCATTTGAGTTTACGTCGTAAACACGTTTGTTTCTGGTTTCTCTGCTGGTAAGTGCTGTTCCATCAGCTTCTTTTTTTAAAATTACATCCAGCTTTTTTGCTAATTCTGTACTTTCTAATTCAAATTTTTCTGATACTTCCTCATACTTATTGAATAATTGTTCCATCGACACTTCTTTATCTCCAGCCTTGTAAAGATCATAAAAGGTATTAAAGTAATTATAAAGTAACTTAGGATTTGTAAAGCTTGCTGCATCTTTAGTGAAAGCATCATCAAATGTGTTGTAGATGGTTTTAAGGTCAGCCAATTGATAATCCAACATGGCCTGAGCTTTACTACTTAATATGTCTCCAACAGCACTTTTATTATTATTTTTGGGAAAATTAGTTACCCATTCATCAAACAATATTATTAAATCTTGTTTAGCTGATTGTTGCTCTTCTTGAGTTCCATTTTCAATTAGATCCTTTAATATTCGTTCTCCATAAGTGTAGACTGCAATATTAATAGTAGGACAATTTTTTCGAACTTTCATCCAAGGCTCATAGGCAGATTTATAGTTTTTTACCTTTACATATTCAGCAAAAATGGATAAATCTTGCATGCATTCGTTAACATCTTGTGCTAGTAACTTCCCTTGAAAAAGAAACGCCGTTAAAAATCCAATCTTGAAGATTTTTTTCATGATATTAGTTTTAATTATACTGTCTTTTAATAAACCACACATCGTTTAAGGACAACCCTATACGCAATGCAACTTGTGATTCTTTTACTAAATTGTTTTCCTTTTGTCCACGTTGACTGAATTCTAACCCAATATTTGCGTTAGATAATCCGCCCAATGGAATACCCATTCCAAAAGATATACCACTTTCAGTTAAAGGGATGTTATTTACAATCATACTGGTTTGTTCGGTTCGATACCCAAACCGATACACCACACGGCTCCAAAAGTTTGTAAATGAAGCATAATTGGGAATATAAAATCCACCAACCGTCCACTGCTTCGCATCCCTATATTGGATATTTTTACGAACAAAAAAATCGTTTCTAAAGTTAGCAGATTTTATTAAATTATGTTGAAGCCCTAAAAACCATTTTTTATTTTTTCCAAAACCTAAGCCCATCCTATAATTTTGTGACGCTTGAAGGGAGGTGTTTGCCATTCCTAAAGGCTCTAGATCCATCTCAATATAGTCACTTAAGGTTTCATTAGTGTACGATTGGGTATAGAAAATTCTATTGTTTTTAGAATTTAGAAAGGCCTCTGGCTGAAATGAATACATAGCCTGAAGATTATACCCCTTTTTAAATGGAATGACTGCTTGAGTTGAAAATTGATAATTTAACCCTGAAAGACTAGAATTATGTGTTAAAAAGGTGCCGTTATCTACCCCTGCAACAAATTGACCAGTACGATAAAAAAGTGATCCAAAATTATAATACGCCGCAGCTCCTACAGAAAAATATGAAGTTATAGGAATGCCTATAGATAAATATGTTTGATTAATTCCACCTGAACCCTCATAACGGTTTATTATTTCAATTCCAGTAGTTTCATCTATATTTTCTATTCGATATCCTACAGAAGAATATGGTATTAGTCCAAAACTAAAACCAAAAATACCTGCTGGAATACTAATGGCTAAATAATCTAAAGAAGCCATTTCTGTATTTTGAGTGTTTACATTATCTGCTAAACGATTATTTCTATAATTAATTCCTACTGAGTAAGTTGTTAATTTTAAAAAACCAAAGCTTGCGGGATTATTCAAATTTGCATGAATTGAATCAGTATAGATGTCAAGTCCCCCCATATGCCTTGTGGCTTCAGTGCCATTGAAATTTCGTTCCCCTAAGCCGTTTGAAGAATAGGGTGATGATGATCCATTTTGTGCTTGAATCACAGGGATCGAAATTAATATTATAAATACAATGAGTATACGACTCATAAAGTGGAATTCAGTTTCAGTAAGTAATTCAAACCGTAAGCAATAAAATTTGAATGGGCAAATATGCTATTTTTTAATGGTTTTGGCAACCTTTCTGCATCTCCACCTGTTAAAATAACCGTTAAATCTTTATATTTTTTATTAGAATCAACTATTGCTCCCTTGATTTCATCTACAATTCCGTGATGTACTCCTCTATGCATGGATTCACTTGTGCTTTTCCCAAGGGTTTCTTTAGGATATTCAGGGGTAAGGTTTGGGAGTTTTCCAGTAAATGTATGCATACTCTTATATCGCATTGCAAAACCTGGACTTATAGCGCCTCCATGATGGACATCGTTATTATCAATTATATCATAGGTTATACAACTTCCTAAATCAATCAATAATCGATTTGTATTTGGGTATGTTAAGCAACTTGCTGCTAATAATGCAATCCTATCAGCCCCTAATTGAGTTTTTGGAGTATATAAAGAAGTAAAGGGCAGGTTGATTGAACTTGAACAATGAACTACTGGTAAACGTGAAAATAATGCCTCTATCTTTTTTGTTAGAGTTTTATTTACATCTGATACAATTACGCTATTAATTTGATTGAAAGTAGTAAGCAATTGACGAATACTCAATATTCCTGAAGCTAAGAGTGTACTTTTGTTTTCAATAATCTTATCATTTTCAAAAACATAGCTTTTAATTCGTGTATTCCCAATGTCAACAACAAGCTGCATCCTTTCTATTTAGTGAAGGGGTAAAAGTACAAAGAAAATAGGGTAAAACTTTTTGCAAGAAAGAAAAGCAATATATATTTGCACTGGTTTTTATCCATGGTACCTTAGCTCAGTTGGTAGAGCAAAGGACTGAAAATCCTTGTGTCCCTGGTTCGATTCCTGGAGGTACCACATTTTAACCCTGTAAGTCATTGAT
>JALRBW010000060.1 GCA_023257625.1 Flavobacteriaceae bacterium
AGAAGAGTAAATCGGCTGCTTTGGATTCGTGTCCTCAACGGCGTGGTGTGTGTACTAGAGTGTACACCACTACTCCTAAAAAGCCGAACTCTGCTATGCGAAAAGTAGCACGTGTTCGATTGACTAACGGAAAGGAAGTCAACGCTTACATTCCCGGAGAAGGACATAACCTCCAAGAGCACTCGATAGTATTGGTACGTGGCGGAAGAGTTAAAGATTTGCCGGGGGTCCGTTACCACATAGTTCGTGGTGCTTTGGATACTGCCGGAGTAGAAGGACGTTTACAACGACGCTCAAAATATGGTGCCAAACGACCCAAAAAGTAATGGTAATTCTTTAACAGTTGAATCATGAGAAAAAAACAAGCCAAGAAACGTCCCCTTTTACCTGATCCAAAATTTAACGATCAATTGGTAACTCGTTTTGTTAACAATTTGATGTGGGATGGTAAAAAATCAATAGCCTTTAAAATATTTTACGATGCAATTGACATCGTAGATCAACGTAAACAAGACGAAGAAAAAACAGCCATAGACCTTTGGAAAGACGCACTTTCAAATGTTATGCCCCATGTAGAGGTTCGAAGCCGAAGAGTAGGTGGAGCGACCTTTCAAATTCCTATGCAAATTCGTCCAGATAGAAAAGTTTCCTTAGCCATGAAATGGTTAATCTCTTATTCAAGAAAGCGTAATGAAAAATCGATGGCTCAACGATTAGCCAACGAAATCCTTGCTGCCGCAAAAGAAGAAGGAGCTGCCGTTAAGAAACGTCAAGACACTCATAAAATGGCGGAAGCAAACAAAGCATTTTCACACTTTAGATTTTAATAAACGATAGCACGATAAACAATGGCTAGAGATTTAAAATATACACGAAATATAGGTATTGCAGCACATATTGATGCAGGAAAAACCACCACAACCGAGCGTATTCTTTTTTACACTGGAGTAAGCCATAAGATTGGTGAAGTACATGATGGTGCAGCTACCATGGATTGGATGGAGCAAGAACAAGAGCGTGGTATTACTATTACTTCCGCTGCAACAACTTGTACATGGAATTTTCCTCAAAACCAAGGACAAATAACTCCAGATTCAAAATCTTACCACTTTAACATTATTGATACTCCTGGTCACGTAGATTTTACCGTTGAAGTAAACCGATCATTGCGAGTTTTAGATGGATTAGTATTTTTATTTTCAGCTGTTGATGGTGTTGAACCTCAATCTGAAACAAACTGGAGATTAGCTGATAATTATAGAGTTCCACGTATTGGGTTTGTTAATAAAATGGACCGACAGGGATCAAACTTCCTAAATGTATGTACTCAAGTTCGTGAGATGCTTAAGTCAAATGCAGTGCCGATAGTTTTAAATATTGGTGATGAAGAAGACTTTAAAGGAATTGTTGACCTAGTAGCTAATCGTGCAATTATATGGCACGACGATAATTATGGTTCCACATTTGATATTGTAGATATCCCAGAAGATATGAAAGCGGATGTGGAAAAATACCGAGCAGAATTAATTGAAGCTGTAGCAGAATACGACGAAGCACTTCTTGAAAAATTCTTCGACGATCCTAATTCAATTAGTCCTGATGAAATTCACAATGCGCTGCGAGCTGCAACTCAAGACATGAGTATCATTCCAATGATATGTGGTTCTTCATTTAAGAATAAGGGAGTACAGTTTTTGCTTGATGCCGTTTGCCGTTACTTACCTTCACCAGAAGATAAAGAGGCAATTATAGGTACGCACCCTGATACCCTTCAAGAGATAGCCCGTAAACCCAATGTTAATGAGCCTTTTGCTGCATTAGCTTTTAAAATTGCGACAGATCCTTTTGTGGGACGCCTAGCTTTCTTCCGTGCCTATTCAGGTCGCTTAGATGCAGGTTCTTATGTGTTGAACAACAGAACACAAAATAAAGAGCGTATATCAAGAATTTACCAAATGCACTCGAATAAGCAAAATTCAATTGATTTTATTGAGGCAGGTGACATTGGTGCAGCTGTAGGGTTTAAAGACATCAAAACAGGAGATACACTTTCAGCAGAAAAATCACCTATCGTTTTAGAAAGTATGGTTTTTCCTGACCCTGTAATTGGTATTGCTGTAGAGCCAAAAACGAAGGCTGACGTTGATAAATTAGGAATGTCTTTAGCAAAATTAGCTGAAGAAGATCCTACTTTTCAAGTAAAAACAGATAAGGCTTCAGGCCAAACAATTATTTCTGGAATGGGAGAATTACATCTTGATATTATTGTTGACCGACTTCGAAGAGAGTTCAAAGTAGAAGTTAATCAGGGTCAACCTCAAGTAGAATATAAAGAAGCCTTAACCACCAAAGCACAACACCGTGAAGTCTATAAAAAACAAACGGGGGGTCGTGGAAAGTTTGCAGATATTGTATTTACAATTGAACCAGCAGAAGAAGGTAAGTCTGGTCTTGAATTTGTAAATGAAATTAAAGGAGGAAATGTTCCTAAAGAATACATCCCGTCTATTGAAAAAGGATTTAAAGAGGCAATGAAAAACGGTCCTCTTGCAGGATTTGAAATTGATGCGATGAAGATTACCTTACTTGATGGATCTTTCCACCCTGTAGATTCAGATTCACTCTCTTTTGAATTAGCTGCTAAACTTGGATTCAAAGATTCAGCAAAAGCAGCCCGTGCAGTTATTTTAGAACCCATCATGAAATTAGAAGTTTTAACTCCTGAAGAAAATATGGGTGATATTGTAGGTGACTTGAACCGTAGACGTGGACAAGTAAATTCTATGGATGACCGTGCAGGATCAAAAGTTGTAAGAGCAGAAGTTCCCCTTTCAGAAATGTTTGGTTACGTAACCTCATTGCGTACTCTTTCTTCTGGAAGAGCAACTTCTACTATGGAATTTTCACACTATGCAGAAACACCTCCAAATATTTCGGAGAATGTTATTGCAGAGGTAAATGGTAAAAAAGCATAATACGAATTCGGATGAGCCAAAAAATTAGAATTAAATTAAAATCGTACGATCACAATCTAGTTGATAAATCGGCCGATAAAATTGTTAAAACTGTAAAAACAACTGGTGCTATTGTAACGGGTCCAATTCCGTTGCCTACTCACAAGAAAATTTTTACCGTATTACGTTCTCCTCACGTAAATAAAAAATCAAGAGAGCAGTTTCAATTGTCTTCTTACAAGCGTTTATTAGACATTTACAGTTCATCATCAAAAACAATTGATGCATTAATGAAATTGGAATTACCAAGTGGGGTAGAAGTAGAAATAAAAGTTTGATTATTAATTAAATATATATAAAACAATGTCTGGGTTAATAGGTAAAAAAATCGGCATGACCAGTATTTTCGATACTATGGGGAAAAATATTCCTTGTACAGTTTTGGAAGTAGGTCCATGTGTGGTTACCCAAGTCAGAACCAAAGCGGTTGACGGGTATGAAGCTGTTCAACTGGGTTTCGATGACAAGGCAGCTAAACAGGTAAACAAGGCAGAAGAAGGTCACTTTAAGAAAGCCAATACTGCACCTAAAAAGAAGCTTTTCGAATTCCAGAATTTTGAACAAGAATTAAATTTAGGTGACACGGTCACCGTAGAACACTTTAATGAAGGTGAGTTTGTTGATATAACAGGAACTACCAAAGGGAAAGGGTTTCAGGGAGTTGTAAAACGCCACGGATTTGGCGGGGTAGGTCAAGCCACTCACGGACAACACAACCGTTTAAGAGCTCCTGGTTCTATTGGAGCAGCCTCTTATCCTGCACGTGTATTCAAAGGGATGCGAATGGCGGGGCAAACAGGAAACAAATCTGTTAAAGTGGAAAACCTAAAAGTGGTAAAGGTAGTACCTGAGAAAAATCTTCTTTTAGTAAAGGGATGTGTCCCTGGACATAATAATTCGTATGTAATCGTTCAGAAATAATGGAATTAAACGTACTTAACATAGAAGGAAAAGATACCGGCAGAAAAGTTAAACTTAACAAGGATGTTTTCGGTATTGAACCAAATGAGCATGCCATTTATTTGGACGTTAAACAACATTTGGCAAACAAGCGTCAAGGAACTCATAAATCTAAAGAGCGCGCTGAAATTTCAGGTAGTACTCGTAAGATTAAAAAGCAAAAAGGGACAGGTACTGCTAGAGCAGGAAGCATAAAGAATCCATTATTTAAAGGAGGAGGACGGGTATTTGGCCCTACTCCAAGAGATTACAGCCAGAAAATCAATAAAAAAGTAAAACGATTAGCTCGTAAATCAGCTTTAAGTATAAAGGCACAACAAAAATCAATTGTTGTTCTCGAAGATTTTCAAATGGATCAACCACAAACCAAAAATTATATCAAAATGCTTGGTGCTTTAGGGTTGGCCGACAAAAAAAGCATATTGGTCTTGGGCGAATTGAATAAAAATGTATATTTGTCCTCTCGTAATTTGAAGAATTCCAAAGTTGTAATTCACTCAGAATTAAACACTTATAGCATTTCAAATGCTCAAAACGTGATACTTTCAGAGAGTGCAATTGAAGGAATTGAATCACTTTTGAATCGATAGTTATGAACATATTAATAAAACCTATCATCACAGAAAAAGCTTCTTTAGGGAGTGAACGTCAAAATCGCTATACGTTTTTGGTAGATCCCAATGCAAATAAAGTGGAGATTAAAAAAGCAGTAGAAACTGCATATGGAGTAACTGTGGAAAAAGTAAGAACTCAAAATTACGGACCAGAACGTAAAACACGTTACACCAAAACAGGAATACAACATGGTAAAACCAATGCAACAAAACGCGCCATAGTGCAGGTTGCTGAGGGTGATGCCATCGATTTTTACAGTAATTTATAATAGCGTCAGATGTCAGTAAGAAAATTAAAACCGATAACTCCTGCGCAGCGTTTTAGAGTAGTAAATGGATTTGACGCAATTACTACTGATAAGCCCGAGAAGAGTTTATTGGCAATCAAGAAAAGATCTGGAGGAAGAAATAATTCAGGTCGAATGACTGCTCGTTACATTGGAGGAGGTCATAAAAAACGTTACCGCATTATCGACTTCAAACGCAACAAGTTTGAAGTTGAGGCAGAAGTTAAATCAATAGAATACGATCCAAATCGATCAGCTTTTATTGCGTTAGTTGAATACACCGATGGTGAAAAACGATATATAATTGCTCAAAATGGATTACAAGTTGGTCAAAAATTAATTTCAGGAGAAAACGCAGCACCAGAAATTGGTAATGCAATTCCGTTATCCAACATTCCGTTAGGAACGATAATTTCGTGTATCGAATTACATCCAGGTAAAGGTGCAGCAATTGCTCGTAGCGCAGGCTCTTTTGCACAGCTTATGGCACGCGATGGTAAATTTGCTACAGTAAAATTACCTTCTGGTGAAACCCGTTTAGTTTTAGTAACCTGTTTGGCTACTGTAGGAGCTGTATCAAACTCAGATCATCAGTTACTTGTTTCTGGAAAAGCAGGTCGTTCACGTTGGTTAGGAAGAAGACCTAGAACTCGAGCTGTTGCCATGAACCCTGTTGACCATCCAATGGGTGGTGGTGAAGGACGCGCATCTGGAGGACATCCTAGATCTAGAAAAGGAGTTCCTGCTAAAGGATATCGAACTCGTTCGAAAAAGAAATCAAGTAATAAGTTCATTGTTGAACGTAGAAAAAAATAATAGACTATGGCACGTTCATTAAAAAAAGGACCTTTTGTACATCACAGTCTTGAAAAGAAGGTGATGAAAAATATTGAAGAAAATAAAAAGACCGTCATTAAGACATGGTCAAGAGCATCACTCATTACCCCTGATTTTGTAGGACAAACAATTGGTGTTCATAATGGGAAAACATTTATTCCTGTTTATGTAACTGAAAACATGGTAGGTCATAAACTTGGAGAATTTTCTGCCACACGAAATTTTCGAGGACATGCTGGTGCTAAAAATAAAGGCAAAAAATAAGAGAACTCATGGGAAATCGTAAAAGACTATCGGCTCAGGCCCTCAAAGAGGAAAATAAAAATCTTGCTTTTGCCAAATTAAATAATTGCCCAACATCGCCACGTAAAATGCGATTAGTTGCAGATCAGGTCAGAGGTGAATCTATAGATAAAGCACTAGCAATTCTAAAATTTAGCCCTAAAGATGCTTCAAGACGACTTGAAAAATTACTTCTTTCAGCCATCTCTAACTGGCAAGCTAAAAATGAGGCCGGAGATATAGAAAAAGCTGATTTATATGTGTCTGAAATTCGTGTTGACGGAGGCACAATGTTGAAAAGATTACGCCCTGCACCTCAGGGAAGAGCACACCGAATTCGAAAACGTTCCAATCACGTTACAGTTGTATTGGGATCAAATAATACAGAAGCATAAAATGGGACAAAAAACTAACCCTATTGGAAATCGTTTAGGAATCATCAGAGGATGGGATTCTAACTGGTACGGAGGAAGAAATTACGGCGATAAAATTGCTGAGGATGATAAAATCCGCAAATATGTTCATGCCCGTTTATCTAAAGCTAGTGTATCTAACGTAATTATTGAACGTACTTTAAAAATTATCACAGTTACTATAACTACTGCTAGACCGGGAATAATTATTGGGAAAGCTGGTCAAGAAGTAGATAAGCTTAAAGAAGAATTACGTAAAATCACAGGTAAAGAAGTACAAATTAATATTTACGAAATAAAGAGACCGGAATTGGATGCTCAATTAGTGGGTGCTAGTATTGCACGCCAAATTGAGAGCCGAATTTCATATAGACGTGCCATTAAAATGGCTATTGCTGCTTCAATGCGTATGAATGCGGAAGGAATTAAAGTTCAAATATCAGGGCGATTAAACGGAGCTGAAATGGCGCGTTCTGAATCCTACAAAGAAGGACGAATTCCCTTATCTACTTTCCGTGCAGATATAGACTATGCGTTGGTTGAAGCACATACAACCTATGGTCGTTTGGGCGTAAAAGTTTGGATAATGAAAGGTGAAGTTTATGGCAAACGTGAACTGTCTCCTCTTATTGGGATGACCAAAAAACAAGGGCAAAGCACAGCAGGAGCACCTGCTAGTGGCACAGGTCGTCAACGAAGACGTAAATAAATTATAAAGGAGTTTAGATCATGTTACAACCTAAAAAGACAAAATTTAGAAAAGCGCACAAAGGCCGCATGAAAGGCATATCACAACGTGGGCATCAATTATCTAACGGTATGTTTGGGATTAAGGCATTAGACTCAGTCTTTATTACCTCACGTCAAATTGAAGCAGCACGTATTGCTGCTACTCGATATATGAAAAGGGAAGGGCAACTATGGATTAAAATATTTCCAGATAAGCCAATTACCAAAAAGCCTCTTGAGGTTCGTATGGGAAAAGGAAAAGGAGCCCCTGAATATTTTGTAGCTGTTACAAAAGCCGGACGAATTATGTTCGAAATAGCTGGAGTTCCCTACGATGTAGCAAAAGAAGCATTACGCTTAGCAGCACAAAAATTACCAGTTAAAACAAAATTTGTAGTCGCTCGTGATTACGAGGCTTAATAATAGAAATTATGAAACAATCAGAAATAGTAAATCTATCCAAAGAGGACATTCTCGATAAGTTGTCAGAATTTCGCAAGCAGTTAGCAGAGTTAAAAATGACCCACGCTATCTCACCTCTTGAAAACCCGACACAAATTCGAAACTTAAGAAAAACTGTGGCTCGTTTAAACACCGCCCTATCTAATATTGAAGCATAAGCGAATATGGAAACAAGAAATTTAAGAAAAGAACGTATAGGTGTGGTGACCAGTAACAAAATGGAGAAATCTATTGTTGTTTCTGAAGTTAAAAGAGTAAAGCACCCCATGTACGGAAAATTTGTTTTAAAAACAAAAAAGTATACAGTACACGATGAGAAAAACGAATGTAATATTGGTGATACTGTAAAGATTATGGAAACACGACCCCTCAGCAAAACAAAATGTTGGAGAATGGTTGAAATTATAGAAAGAGCGAAGTAAGATGATACAACAAGAATCAAGACTTAAGGTAGCGGATAACACAGGTGCCAAAGAGGTACTTACCATCCGTGTTTTAGGAGGAACCAAAAGACGTTATGCTTCAATTGGAGATAAAATTGTAGTGACTATTAAAGAGGCTACACCTTCTGGAACTGTTAAAAAAGGTCAAGTATCAACTGCAGTTGTAGTTCGTACTAAAAAAGAAGTACGTCGACCAGACGGATCCTATATTCGTTTTGACGAAAATGCATGTGTTTTGTTAAATCCAACTGGAGAAATGAGAGGCACTCGTGTTTTTGGACCCGTTGCTCGTGAACTTCGCGATAAGCAGTTTATGAAAATTGTTTCACTAGCCCCCGAGGTTTTATAATTTGCGAAAAATGGCAACAAAAATTAAAATTAAAAAAGGAGATACTGTTCGAGTAATAACGGGCTCTCAAAAAGGTAAAGAAGGAGCTGTATTGCGTATTTTACCTCAGGAAAATAAAGCAATTGTTGAAGGGATTAATGTTGTAAAAAAACATAATAAACCCAATGCTCAAAATCCACAAGGAGGTATTACAGAAAAGGAAGCACCGATTCATATTTCTAACCTTTCTCTATTAACTGCTGATGGCAAAACAACACGAGTAGGGTATCGTAATGAAGGAGAAACCAAAGTTCGAGTTGCCAAAAAAACCGATGAAGTTATTTAATTATGAGCTATACACCTAGACTTAAAAAAGAATACAACGATAGAATCGTTGCAAGTTTAAAAGAAACGTTTAGCTACAGCAGTGTAATGCAAGTACCTAAACTAGAAAAAATTGTAATAAGTCGTGGCGTTGGTGCTGCGGTCGCGGACAAAAAATTAATTGATCATGCGGTAGATGAGTTAACACTTATCACTGGCCAAAAGGCAGTAGCTACCTTATCTAAAAAAGATGTTGCCACTTTTAAATTAAGAAAAGGCATGCCAATAGGTGCTAAAGTAACCCTTCGTGGAGAGCGTATGTATGAATTTTTAGATCGCTTAGTTACTACTGCATTACCTCGAGTTCGTGATTTTCAAGGCGTTAAAGCTTCAGGTTTTGATGGAAGAGGAAATTACACTTTAGGTATAACAGAACAAATTATCTTCCCAGAAATTGATATCGATAAAGTAAATCGTATCAATGGAATGGACATTACATTTGTGACTTCTGCAGCAACTGATCAAGAGGCAAAGTCATTATTAACCGAACTAGGAATCCCATTTAAAAAGAATTAATATGGCTAAAGAATCCATGAAAGCGCGCGAACGCAAACGCGCTAAGACTGTTGCCAAATATGCTGAAAAACGCAAAGCATTAAAAGAAGCTGGAGACTATGATGCGCTTCAAAAATTGCCTCGAAATGCATCTCCAATTCGCATGCACAATCGTTGTAAACTCACTGGAAGACCAAAAGGATACATTCGCCAATTTGGAATTTCTCGTGTAACTTTTCGAGAAATGGCAAATAAAGGTTTAATTCCTGGAGTAACAAAAGCCAGTTGGTAACATAATAGTAAAACGATATGATAACAGATCCAATAGCAGATTTTTTAACACGCTTACGAAACGCCAACAGTGCGGGCCATCGCGTCGTATCTATCCCTGCTTCGAAAATAAAAAAAGCAATTACACAAATTCTTTTTGATCAGGGCTACATTTTGAGTTATAAATTCGAAGAAACAGAAAATCATCAAGGAAATATTAAAATTGCCTTGAAATATGATAAGATGACGAATGAGCCCGTTATAAAAAAAATACAACGTATCAGTACGCCTGGTCTACGCCAATATGCATCTTCAGACAATTTACCTCGAGTATTAAATGGTCTAGGAATTTCTATAGTCTCAACTTCTAGAGGAGTAATGACAGGAAAGCAAGCTGCTAAGCAAAATGTAGGAGGTGAGTTAATTTGTTACGTATACTAAAGATAGAATTAGCCATGTCAAGAATAGGAAACAATCCGATTACAATACCCGAAGGAGTAACCATTGATATTCAGCCCACACAAATCACTGTAAAAGGAAAGATGGGTGAGTTAACACAAGATTATAACGATGTAGAACTGAAGGTTGAAGAAAATGTTTTAACCGTAGTTCGTCCTTCTGAAAATAAATCTGTTAAAGCAAAGCACGGATTATATCGCGCTTTAATAGCCAATATGTTAATAGGTGTAAGCGAAGGTTTTTCAAAACAATTAGAACTTGTTGGAGTAGGTTACCGAGCCAGTAATCAAGGCCAAAAATTAGATCTAGCTTTAGGCTATTCTCACAACATTCTATTTGAAATTGCTCCTGAGGTTAAACTCGAGACGATTTCTGAAAAAGGAAAGAATCCAATCATAAAGCTTAGTTCACATGACAAGCAACTATTAGGTTTCGTGGCAGCAAAGATTCGTTCTTTCAGAAAGCCAGAACCCTATAAAGGAAAAGGAATAAAATTTGTGGGCGAACAAATCCGCAGAAAAGCAGGTAAATCAGCATAATAAGAAATCATGGGTTTAACAAAACTAGAACGCAGAGATCGAATTCGCAGAAGAATTCGAAAAATTATTACCGGAACCAGTACCAAGCCCCGTTTGTCTGTCTTCAGAAGTAATAAGGAGATTTATGCTCAACTTATTGACGATCAGACTGGAAAAACATTGGTTGCTGCCTCATCACGTGATAAAGAAACTCAAGCAGCAAAACTCAATACAAAAATTGAGATTGCAGCTCATGTTGGAAAACGCTTTGGTGAATTGGCCATAAAAGCGGGAATTAATGAAATTAATTTTGACCGAGGTGGATATTTATACCACGGTAGAATAAAAGCACTTGCTGATGGTGCTCGTGAAGGAGGATTAAAATTTTAAAAGCATATGTATCAAGATTATAAAAACGTAGAACTTGTTAAACCTGCCGGTTTAGAATTAAAAGACCGCTTAGTAGGTGTTCAACGAGTCACCAAAGTAACTAAAGGAGGACGTGCCTTTGGATTTTCTGCAATTGTAGTTGTTGGAGATGAAAACGGTGTGGTTGGTCAAGGTTTAGGTAAATCTAAAGAGGTTTCAGAAGCCATAGCCAAAGCAGTTGAAGATGCAAAAAAGAATTTAGTACGAATCCCTATTGAAAAAGGAACATTACCACATGAACAAAAAGGGAAATATGGTGGCGCTCGCGTTTTCTTAAAGCCTGCATCTGAGGGTACAGGAGTTATTGCTGGTGGTGCCGTTCGAGCGGTATTAGAAGCAGTTGGGATTCATAATGTATTATCAAAATCACAAGGTTCTTCAAATCCTCACAACGTAGTAAAAGCAACTTTCGACGCCTTATTACAATTAAGAAGCCCTCAACGGATTGCTGCACAACGCGGTATTTCTATCGATAAAGTATTTAATGGATAACCATGGCACAAATTAAAATTAAACAAGTAAAAAGTAGTATCAAGCGTTTAGCTACACAAAAGCGTACGTTAGAATCACTTGGATTGCATGGAATAGGCAAAGAAGTGACTCATGAGGCTACACCCAATATTTTGGGTATGATTAAAAAAGTAAAACATTTAGTAACGGTTACCGAAGTATAATTAAAAGAACATGAGTTTAGAAAATTTAAAACCTGCAGCAGGATCTACATCTAGATCCGGTAAACGAGTAGGAAGAGGTCAAGCTTCAGGAAAAGGAGGAACCGCTGCGCGTGGTCATAAGGGAGCTAAGTCACGCTCAGGTTATTCCAAAAAGATTGGATTTGAAGGTGGTCAAATGCCTCTTCAACGCCGGGTTCCAAAATTTGGTTTTAAGAACGTGAATCGAAAAGAATACCGTGCCATCAATTTGGATGACCTTCAATCTTTAGTGAACGATAAAAAAATAAGCAAAGAACTTTCTCATGAGCAAATGATTAGCTTACGATTAGTTCATCAAAATGACTTAGTGAAAATTCTAGGCCGCGGTACTCTTGAGAGTCCAATAAAAGTTTCAGCTCATAAATTTTCCGCTACTGCCAAAGCTGCTATAGAGGCTGCTGGTGGTGAGGCGGTAACCCTTTAACGTTTCTCCTCAATGAAAAAAGTTTTAGAGACCTTATACAATATCTATCGAATTGAAGAATTACGTGAACGTATTATTCTCACCTTGGGTATGTTATTGGTTTACCGTATTGGCGCACAGGTTGTTTTGCCTGGTATTGATTCTGTTCAATTGGCAGATTTAAGCAGTCGTGCTGACGGAGCTGGTCTTCTAGGACTTTTAAATGCGTTTACTGGAGGAGCATTTGCTAATGCTTCTGTTTTTGCATTAGGAATTATGCCCTACATCTCCGCATCAATTGTAGTTCAGTTGATGGGCATTGCAATTCCTTACCTACAAAAACTTCAAAAAGAAGGTGAAAGTGGACGTAAAAAAATAAATCAAATTACCCGATGGTTAACCATTTTAATTTGTATCGTTCAAGCGCCAGCTTATTTATATGGGTTAAGTGCTTTAGGGGTTCCTGATAGCGCTTTTGTTTTAGGCAGAGGACCTTTATTTATATTCTCATCTGTCATTATACTTGTTACGGGAACCATATTTGCCATGTGGCTAGGTGAAAAAATTACAGATAAAGGAATTGGTAATGGTATTTCGCTCTTAATTATGGTAGGAATAATTGCAAACTTACCTTTATCATTTGCCCAAGAATTTGTATCTCGTGTTACAGAAAATAACGGAGGTTTAATGTTAATTCTTATAGAGTTAGTGCTTTGGATAGTTATTATCATTTTCTGTATTCTGTTAACTTTAGCTATACGACGAATCCCTGTTCAATATGCAAGAAGACAAACAGGAGGATCAACTGCTGATAGAACCGTTTACGGATCACGTCAATATATTCCTTTACGTTTAAATGCATCAGGTGTTATGCCGATAATTTTTGCACAAGCAATTATGTTTGCACCAGCTTATATAGGTGGTATTATGGGTGACTCTGATGCTGGACAATGGTTACAAACCAATTTTTCAGACATCTTTGGATTTTGGTATAACTTTATATTTGCCTTACTAATTGTTGTTTTTACCTTTTTCTATACGGCAATTACTGTACCGACAAATAAAATGTCGGATGATTTAAAACGAAGTGGAGGATTTATTCCGGGAATACGTCCAGGAAACGAAACATCAGAATATTTAGACACTGTAATGTCACACATTACCTTTCCAGGATCACTTTTTTTAGCTGGGATTGCAATTTTTCCTGCACTTGTAGTAAAACTTATAGGAATCCAACAAGGATGGGCATTATTTTACGGAGGTACCTCACTATTAATTTTAGTAGGAGTTGCCATTGATACAATACAACAAGTAAATTCCTACTTATTAAATCGTCATTACGATGGTTTAATGAAAGCTGGAAAAACAAGACGCAGTACAATTTAATTATGGCCAAACAAGCTGCAATAGAACAAGAAGGTACAATTATCGAAGCATTATCAAATGCTATGTTTCGTGTGGAGTTGGAAAATGGCCATGTGGTAACCGCTCACATTTCTGGTAAAATGCGTTTGCATTATATCAAATTATTGCCCGGTGATAAAGTAAAGCTTGAAATGAGTCCTTATGACCTTTCTAAAGCACGAATAACCTTTAGGTTTTAAATTACAGAACATAAAAGCATGAAAGTAAGAGCATCATTAAAAAAACGCAGCGCAGACTGCAAGATCGTACGACGAAAAGGACGTTTGTATGTGATCAATAAGAAAAATCCTAGATTCAAACAAAGACAAGGTTAATTATGGCTAGAATATCAGGAGTAGACATTCCCAAGCAAAAGAGAGGCGTTATAGCCCTCACCTATATTTTCGGTGTCGGCAAGAGCCGCGCACAGTCCATTTTACAAACTGCTAAAGTGGATGAGAATAAAAAAGTAATGGACTGGACCGATGATGAAACCGGGCGGATTCGTGAAGCAGTAGCTAGTTTTAAAATTGAAGGTGAACTTCGTTCTGAAATTCAGTTAAATATAAAACGCTTGATGGATATTGGGTGCTATCGCGGTATACGTCACAGAGCTGGTCTTCCTTTACGTGGACAGAGAACAAAAAACAACTCACGTACTCGAAAAGGTAAGCGTAAGACTGTAGCAAACAAAAAGAAAGCAACTAAATAATAGTTCGTAATTATGGCAAAAACAACGAGCAAAAAGAGAAAGGTAAATGTTGAAGCTATTGGAGAGGCACATATTAATGCCACCTTTAATAACATTATCATTTCATTAACAAACAACAAGGGTGAAGTAATTTCATGGTCCTCTGCAGGTAAAATGGGCTTCAAAGGATCAAAGAAAAACACACCTTATGCAGCGCAAACAGCAGCAGAAGATTGTGCAAAAGTCGCCCAAGAAGCTGGATTACGAAAAGTAAAAGTTTTTGTAAAAGGCCCTGGTAATGGACGTGAGTCAGCGATTCGAACCCTGCATAACAACGGTTTAGAGGTTATGGAAATAGTGGACATCACTCCACTACCCCACAACGGCTGTAGACCACCTAAAAGAAGAAGAGTATAAGTATAATCCTTTGTTCGTATAAACAGACTATCGAAGGAAGTGACCTTAATTCATAGTTAAGCGAACAGTAAATAAACCCTAATATGGCAAGATATATTGGTCCAAAAACTAAAATTGCTCGTAAATTTGGCGAGCCCATTTTCGGAGACGATCGGTCTTTCGAAAAACGTAATTATCCTCCTGGTCAACATGGAATGGCCAAAAAGAGAGGAAAGAAAAGCGAATACGCTGTTCAGTTAATGGAAAAACAAAAAGCAAAATTCACCTATGGAATTTTAGAACGTCAATTCCGTAATCTTTTTGAAAAAGCAAATCGAAGCAAAGGAGTAACTGGTGAGGTTTTACTTCAACTTTGTGAATCTCGATTAGATAATGTTGTTTATCGATTTGGACTTTCATCTTCTCGAAGTGGTGCCCGTCAATTAGTAACCCATCGTCACATTACAGTAAACGGCTCCATTTTAAATATACCCTCATATCAAGTTAAAGTAGGTGATGTAGTGGGTGTCAGAGAAAAATCAAAAACGATGAACATTATCGTAGAAGCAAATTCAAAAGACAATTCAACTTACGAATGGCTAAGTTGGAATAGTGCAACGCTAGAAGGAACTTTTGTTAGTATTCCTGAGCGTATTCAAATTCCTGAAAATATAAAGGAACAACTCATCGTAGAACTTTACTCTAAATAAGCAAACGGAAGAACATTATGGCAATATTGAATTTTCAAAAACCCGATAAAGTAATTATGATCGATTCATCTGAGTTCGAAGGCAGATTTGAATTTCGTCCTCTAGAACCTGGATTTGGATTGACTGTAGGAAACGCATTACGACGTGTTTTACTTTCTTCCCTTGAAGGATTTGCAATTACTTCAGTAAAACTTGACAAAGTAGAACATGAATTTTCTACAATATCAGGAGTCGTTGAAGATGTAACTGAAATCATCTTGAATTTGAAGCAAGTACGTTTTAAACGTCAAATAGATGAAATTGAAAACGAAAAAGTAACCATTTCCATTGGTGGGCAAGAGCAATTGAAAGCGGCTGATTTCCAAAAGTTTATTTCTGGATTCCAAGTATTAAATCCAGATTTAGTAATCTGTAATTTGGAGAAAAATGTTCAATTCAATATGGAAATTACCATTGAAAAAGGACGTGGATATGTACCTGCTGAGGAAAATAAAAAGCCAAATGCAGAAATTGGTGTAATTTCAATTGATTCTGTTTTTACTCCAATTAAGAATGTAAAATACAGCATTGAAAACTATCGTGTAGAACAAAAAACAGATTACGAAAAGCTGATTTTTGAAATTATTTCTGATGGTTCAATTCACCCAAAAGATGCTTTAACGGAAGCGGCAAAAACACTAATTCATCATTTCTTATTATTTTCTGATGAACGTATCACTCTAGAAGCCGATGAAATTGCACAAACCGAAACGTATGATGAAGAGTCATTACATATGCGTCAATTGTTGAAAACAAAGCTTGTAGATATGGATTTATCTGTACGCGCTTTAAATTGTTTGAAAGCAGCTGAAGTAGATACATTAGGTGACTTAGTATCTTACAATAAAAACGATTTAATGAAATTTAGAAATTTTGGAAAAAAATCGTTAACTGAATTGGAAGAATTAGTTGTGTTAAAAGGTCTTTCTTTTGGAATGGATCTTTCAAAGTATAAACTCGACAAGGATTAAACATTTTTAAAGTAAAAAAATGAGACACGGAAAAAAAGTGATGCATTTAGGGCGTAAAACAGCGCACAGAAAATCAATGTTAGCCAATATGGCATGTTCACTCATTGAGCACAAACGCATCAATACCACACTGACTAAAGCCAAAGCCTTAAAGCAGTTTGTAGAGCCCATAGTAACTAAATCAAAGACAGATACTACACACAATCGAAGATTAGCTTTTTCAGCACTTCGAAGTAAAGATGCGGTATCAGAATTGTTTAGAGAAGTGGCTGTAAAAGTAGGAGATCGTCCTGGAGGTTACACTCGAATTATCAAACTTGGGAACCGATTAGGGGATAATGCAGATATGGCTATGATTGAATTGGTAGATTTCAATGAGATATATAATTCAGAAGAAAAAGCAAAAAAGAAAACTCGTCGACGTGGTGGAGCAAAGTCTAAATCTTCTGCTCCTGAAACTGTAGTTACCAAAGATGTACCGAAAGAAGAGGTAATTTCTCAAATTGATGAAGCTACCCCTGATGTAATAAACGAAGAGGAAAAGCCAAAAGAAGAGTAAGAATTGCTATCTTTTAAAAACACAAAAAACATAAAAGGATAAACGTTTCAGTTTATCCTTTTTTTTGGTTTATTTTGTAGCTAAAATCATGATGTATAGAACTAGAAAAAAAGCCTTTGTTTTACTGGCAGACGGTACAAAATTTTTTGGAAAATCCATCGGTATTGAGGGTAGTGCGTTTGGAGAGATTTGTTTTAATACCGGAATGACGGGTTACCAAGAAATATTTACAGACCCCTCTTATTTTGGTCAAATTATGGTCACTACAAATGCTCATATTGGAAACTATGGTATTGTAGAGAATGAAGCCCAATCTTCTGGGGTAACTATATCAGGTCTTATTTGTAAAAACTTTAGTTATCCCTTTTCAAGACCCCTTGCTGATGATTCATTATATCACTACCTCGAAAGAAGAAACGTAGTTACTATTTCAGATGTTGATACTCGCGCATTGGTAAATTACATTCGTAAACACGGTGCAATGAATGCGGTAATTTCTACTGAAATAGAAAAAGAAGACCAGCTGCGAGAAGAACTAAATCAAGCTCCAGATATGGAGGGTCTTGAATTAGCATCCAAAGTATCCACAACAGAACCTTATACTGTTGGAAATCCAGAAGCATCAATTAAAATCGCTGCTTTAGACTTAGGCATAAAAAGGAATATTCTTGATCATATGATTGCTCGTGATATGTATGTAAAAGTATTTCCTTACAATACTCCTTTCGAAACTCTATCTGAATGGAATCCTGATGGCTATTTCATATCAAATGGACCTGGAGACCCACAGCCCTTAAAAGAAGCACAAGAAGTAGCTAAACAGATTTTAATTCAAAACAAACCACTCTTTGGTATTTGTTTAGGACATCAAGTTATTGCACTTGCCAATGGAATACCCACTTTTAAAATGTTTAATGGACATCGAGGTATCAATCATCCCGTAAAAAATCTATTAACAGGAAAAGGAGAAATAACCTCTCAAAACCACGGGTTTGCTGTTGAATTTGAAGCAGCAAAAGCCCATCCAGATATAGAAATAACCCATGTTCATTTAAATGATCATACATTAGCAGGAATGCGTATGAAAACTAAAAAATGTTTCTCCGTACAATATCACCCAGAGGCGGGTCCTGGTCCTAATGATGCAACCTATTTATTTGATACATTCAAATCTTATATTACAAATTCATAAAAAATTTAAACTAAAATTTAATTTAAACTAATGAGTATTATTATTAACGTACATGCAAGGCAGATTTTTGATTCACGTGGAAACCCAACGATAGAAGTGGATGTAATGACTGAAAATGGAATTTTAGGAAGAGCTGCTGTTCCTTCAGGAGCCTCAACAGGAGAGCATGAAGCTGTTGAATTACGCGATGGTGGTAAAGACTATATGGGTAAAGCGGTTACAAAAGCTGTTGGTCATGTTAATACAATAATTGCTCAAGAATTAATTGGAATGTCTGTTTTTGAACAGGAAATGATTGACAAGACTATGATTGATCTAGATGGCACTCCAAATAAATCAAAATTAGGGGCGAATGCAATTTTAGGTGCTTCGCTCGCTGTAGCAAAGGCCGCTGCTAATGAAGTGGGTTTACCTTTATACCGATACATTGGTGGAGTTCATGCTAAAACTTTACCTGTACCAATGATGAATATTATTAATGGTGGATCGCATTCTGATGCCCCCATTGCATTTCAAGAATTTATGGTAATGCCGGTAGGAGCCGCATCGTTTTCTCATGCCATGAAAATGGGTTCTGAAATATTTCATCATTTAAAAAAGGTTTTACACGATCGAAATTTAAGCACAGCCGTAGGTGATGAGGGGGGCTTTGCACCTACCCTTGAGGGCACAGAAGACGCCTTAGAAACCATTATCAAGGCAATTGAAAATGCAGGGTATAAAGCAGGTTCAGAAGTCATGATTGCTTTAGATTGTGCTGCTGCTGAATTTTATAAAGGGGGTGTTTATGATTATACACTTTTTGAAGGAAAAAGTGGAGTGAAACGTTCTTCTGAAGAGCAAGCAGATTATCTAGCCTCGCTGTGTGAGCAATATCCAATCATTTCAATTGAAGATGGGATGGATGAAAATGATTGGGAAGGTTGGAAATATTTAACTCAAAAAATTGGTGATAAAGTACAACTGGTGGGTGATGATTTATTTGTTACTAATGTTGAGCGTCTAAGTCAAGGAATTGAAAAGCGAATTGCAAATTCAATTCTAATTAAAGTGAATCAAATTGGTACCCTATCTGAAACCATTGCTGCGGTTGAAATGGCACATCGTGCAGGATACACCTCAGTTATGTCGCATCGATCCGGAGAAACAGAAGACAATACTATTGCAGATTTAGCGGTGGCACTCAATACTGGGCAAATTAAAACAGGTTCCGCTTCACGAAGTGATCGAATGGCAAAATATAATCAGCTGTTGCGTATTGAAGAAGCGCTGGATGCTCAAGCTTATTTTCCAGGAATAAAGGCATTTAAACATAGATAAAATAAAATAAATCTAACACAAATAGATATCTAATCATTAAAAATAAAACTCAAACCCATGAGTGAAACTGTAAAGCTTACTTATAATAATACAACTTATGAATTTCCTTTAATAGAAGGGACCGAAAATGAGAAAGGGATTGACATTAAAACGCTTAGAGCCCTAACGGGTTTAATTACTTATGATCCGGGCTATAAAAACACAGGGTCTTGTCAAAGTTCTATAACCTTTCTTAATGGGGAAGAGGGGGTTTTACGATATAGAGGATATTCTATTGAAGACTTATCTGAAAAATCTTCATTTATTGAAGTGGCTTTTTTGTTGATTTTTGGGTCATTACCTACACCTGAAGAAATTGAAAAGTTTAATAGAGAAATTTCACAATCTTCAATTGTGGATGAAGATGTAAAAACAATACTGAAAAGTTTTCCAAAATCAGCACATCCTATGGGAGTGCTGTCTTCATTAACATCTGCTTTAATTGCTTTTAATCCCTCTTCAGTTGATGTAGATTCTGAAGAAGATATGCGTGAAGCCATTATTATTTTAATGGCTAAATTTCCTATTCTAGTTTCTTGGGCACTTCGAAAAGTTAAAGGATTGCCTCTAAACTACTCGAATCCTACATTAAATTATGTTGAGAACATTGCACAAATGATGTTTAAACAACCGCATCAAGACTATGTGCCAAGCAAAGTTGTAGTGGATGCATTAAATAAACTACTTATACTTCATGCTGACCACGAACAAAATTGTTCTACTTCTACAGTTAGAATCGTTGGTTCTTCGCACGCGGGACTTTTTGCTTCAGTTTCAGCGGGAATTTCTGCTCTTTGGGGTCCACTGCATGGAGGTGCTAATCAAGCTGTTATAGAAATGCTTGAAGCCATTCAAAAAGATGGTGGAGATACCAAAAAATATATGGCCAAAGCTAAAGATAAAGAGGATCCCTTCAGACTCATGGGATTTGGTCACAGGGTTTATAAAAACTTTGATCCTAGAGCAAGAATTATCAAAAAAGCAGCAGATGAGGTGCTTCAAGAATTGGGAATTAATGATCCTATTTTAGAAATTGCAAAAGGGTTGGAAAAAGAAGCTCTAAATGATCCTTATTTTGTTGAGAGAAAGCTATATCCTAATGTAGACTTTTACTCAGGCATTATCTATAGAGCACTCGGAATTCCTACAGAAATGTTTACCGTAATGTTTGCTCTGGGTCGCCTACCAGGTTGGATAGCCCAATGGCTTGAAATGCGGAAAAATAATGAACCTATTGGCCGACCACGGCAGATTTATACGGGAGAAAATCATCGTGCGCTATAAAATAAGATTATAAATCTTCAATAGGTGGGGGACTAATTCTAGCTTTTTCAGTACCGATTTTTTTGAAAAAGTTATGAATTGACAAACTATCTGCCATTATCTTTACATACTGATTATCTATATATAAGCTATAAATATTTGCTTGTCCTTTATATAGCTTTAGTTTATAATAGGGAATGATAAGTCCATAGGTTTCAAGTAGGCTTCGAAAACGTATGATGATTCCATTGGGACGTAATTCAATGTTACAATAATTACTATTATGATCAAGAATCAAAAGTGAATATATTTCTTTTGAGCAGCTGCTTATGGTCAATTTAGGTGATCCAATACCCCCCATTTTCCATCGTTGTTGGAGAGTAAACGGTTTGCCCAAGGTAGTATCAATTTTTAATTTAAGATTAGGATCATTATAGGAGATATTGCACAACATGCTCTAAAGATAAGGTGAATATTCATCAAGGTATAATCGATACATAATATTTATCTTTGCACATATTTTTACTCCATGAGTACGTATTTGCAGCAACGTCTATCATCTATAATACAGTCTTATTTTGAAGAAAATCATGCTATTCGTTTTGAAGCGTTTGAATTTCAGACTACTCGAAAAGATTTTGAGGGTGATACAACAGTATTAATTTTTCCTTTGGCAGCTCAAATAAAAATGAATCCAGAAACCCTAGGTAATGAAATTGGTTCTTATTTAAAGAAGCAATCAAACGATGTTGCAGATTTTAATGTTGTAAAAGGGTTTTTAAATTTGGTGCTAACAGATCGGTTTTATCTCGAACAATTTGAGACAATTTACAGTGCGCCTAACTACGGGCATATAAAACCCTTAAAAAATGCACCCACCATTATGGTTGAGTTTTCATCACCCAATACAAACAAACCTTTACACTTGGGGCACATTCGAAACAACGTTTTAGGCTATGCTGTGGCCAATATCTTAGAAGCCAATGGGAATAATGTGGTAAGAACACAAATAATAAATGATCGCGGAATACACATATGTAAATCAATGGTAGCATGGCTTAATTATGGTAAGGGAGAATCTCCTTCATCTTCAGGGCTTAAAGGAGATCATTTAGTGGGTAAATATTATGTGATTTTTGATGCAGAATATAAAAAACAAATACAAGAATTAGTAGCTGAAGGTCTATTAGAAGAAGAAGCAAAATTAAAGGCGCCAATACTTTTAGAAGCTCAAGATATGCTTAGAAAATGGGAGTCAAATGATGAAGAGGTTAGAAGTTTGTGGCGTAAGATGAACGAATGGGTATATACTGGTTTTAGTTCAACTTATAGCCATCTTGGGGTAACCTTTGATTCTTATTATTATGAAAGCGATACCTATTTGTTAGGAAAAGATACTATTGTCAAAGGTTTGGAAATGGGTGTTTTGTATACTAAAGAAGATGGCTCTGTTTGGATTGATTTAACAAATGAAGGATTAGATGAAAAATTACTCCTACGTTCTGACGGAACTTCAGTTTACATGACCCAAGATTTAGGAACAGCTCAGAAACGATTTGAAGATGTGCCTTCCCTTGCTGGTATGGTTTATACAGTTGGGAATGAACAGGATTATCATTTCAAGGTATTATTTCTCATCCTCAAAAAATTAGGCTATTCTTGGGCAGATTCTTTATTCCATTTAAGTTATGGAATGGTTGATTTACCCAGTGGGAAAATGAAAAGTAGGGAGGGAACTGTAGTTGATGCCGATGATCTTATGAAGGCAATGGAGTTAGAAGCCAAGAGAATTGCCATATCAGCAGGAAAATTAGATTCATTAACTGAAAATGAAAAAGAAAATCTGTATAAGGTATTGGGATTAGGTGCTTTAAAATATTTTATTCTAAAAGTAGATCCGAAAAAAAGAATTTTATTTGACCCTGAAGCCTCCATAGATTTTAACGGGAATACAGGACCTTTTATTCAGTATACCCATGCACGAATAAAAACACTATTACAACGAGTTGGTTCCGAAGGTTTAACAAGGGATGTCGAGCTTAAGCTTGACTCAAGAGAACGTGAAATAATAAAACAATTATCTCGATATCCTGAAACGCTACAACAAGCAGCTCTCCAGTATAGTCCAGCACTTGTAGCTAACTATATATATGATCTTGTAAAGGCATACAATACTTTTTATCAGAACATATCAATATTAGGGAGTAAGGATTTTCAACTAAAGAATTTTAGAGCGGCACTATCGCAAAAAGTAGCTGAAGTTATAGCAAATGCTTGTGGTTTATTAGGAATAGTAGTTCCAAATCGCATGTAAAAAAAATCGCTCCGAAGAGCGATTCTTTTTCTTTTTCATAACATTTTAACCCATATAGGATTATTTAGATTGAACTGCCAGGTTGTAAACAACTAAACCAAATCCAATCTTGTTGATAGCGTCACCAACGTTGTAAACTACATCCATCGGAAGACCACCAAAAATACCGCTATACCAACCTTCAGTACCAGCCATATACCCAATTGGATAGATTGCCCATCCAACAAGTACGAACCAGCATAAGGTTTTGTGAGCCGCTTGAACTGCTCCACCTGCGGAAGCAGCTAATTTAGATGCACCACCTAACCAAATTTCATAAGCAATCCAGAAGTAAGCAAGACCTGAAATAAGACCCCATACAGCAGGACCTGTTCCTGTGGTGTGAACAGCTTCTCCAAAATAACCTGTTACAAGCATCACTAAAGAAGCAAATATCATTTTCCACATTAACTGTTTTGTAGCCCCTGCAGCTTTTAGAATTAAATAAAATTCAACGCACATTAGTGGCACAGTTAGTACCCAGTCTACATAACGGAAGAAAGTGGGTGATGTGGCATTAGTTGCCCAATAGTCACGCATGTACCAATAGTGTACAGCGGCAATGAACGTAATTAAACCTGACACCAAAATAGAAGTTCTCCATTTATTGTCAAATGAGTTCATTGATAAAAAGAAGAAAGCTGATGCTGCCATCATAGCCATACATCCTACGAAGAATGTAAACCCTACGTAGTCATCTGTAGCCATTGCTGGAGCCACAGTCATTAAACTTAGAATTTTTTCCATGATTAAATCAATTATTTATTTTTGTTTAGATAAATTTAGAAAAAATTAAACTTACTTACTATTTTATTTCAAATATTTTTAACAAAACAGGTTAACTTACTCATTTACAATGACTAATTATTTTAAGATTTCTTTTGGTATTACCCTGATTTCAGCCTTATTGTCACTTTTTTTGCCAATATTCATCCAAAATATACTTGCTGGTCTAGGTATTTTAACCATCGGAATATTACATGGCGCTAATGATTTAAAAATATTAACTACCTTAAAATCAAGTACTAAGTTTAAAAATAGAAATTATTTTATTATGTATATAGGAGTGGTACTCTTGGGTATCACCATTTTTTATTTTTTTCCTTCCTTAGGCTTACTCACATTTATAGTGGTAAGTTGTTATCATTTTGGTGAACAGCATTGGGAGGGAAAACTGAACCCATCCTTACCTCCCTTTTTCTTTTATTCGCTTTATGGCGCATTACTATTTTTCCTACTATTTACCTTTCAATATGAGGATACAATTGCAGTGATTGGTCAAATTATACCTGTTACCCTTTCCTTTTCCTTTTTTTGGATGACACTTGGTATATTGTGCTTACTTTTTTTTCTGACCCTTTTTCGATATGTACAGTCATTTTCGCAAATTTTCATAGAATTAGGATTATTAGTCATATTATCCATTTTGTTTGCCAAAGCGAGTCTACTTTTTGGGTTTGCTTTTTATTTTGTTGTATGGCACAGCATCCCCTCATTACAAGAACAAAAAAGCTACCTATATCCTTCTTCCTCATCGTTCCCCTTATATCAATACTTTAAATCTGCTGCGCTCTATTGGATCATGGCTCTTCTAGGACTTCTTTTTACCTATTATTATATAGGAGTGACTGAAAAGAATTTTTTAGCAGTTTTTTTCTCCTTCTTGGCAGCAATTACGTTTCCCCATGTGGTGGTAATTGGTAGCATGTTTCGTCATAAAAAAGACCATGAAGGTTAATCCCTTAGCATTCCTTATTTTTGTGGATCTAAAATAAATTTTATTCAAGCATGTTTGACAATCTAAGCAGTAAGCTCGATAAAGCCTTTCAAATATTAAAGGGGCATGGAAAGATTACAGAAATCAATGTTGCTGAAACATTAAAAGAAGTTCGGCGTGCCTTACTTGATGCGGATGTTAATTTTAAAATTGCGAAAGAGTTTACCCAAAAAGTAAAAGAAAAAGCACTGGGACAAGAAGTTTTGACAAGCTTACAACCGGGTCAACTCTTGGTAAAAATTGTTAAAGATGAATTGACTGCGCTCATGGGTGCTGAGGCTGTTGGGCTTTCTTTAAATGGGGCTCCAACAGTCATTTTAATGTCGGGTTTACAGGGTTCTGGTAAAACCACTTTTACAGGAAAACTTGCCCTTTATCTTCAAAAAAAACATAAAAAAAAGCCCTTATTGGTAGCCTGTGATGTTTATCGCCCTGCTGCAATTGATCAATTGGGGGTTGTTGCTGAGCAAGTGGGTGTTCCGATTTATGAAGATCGTGAAGAAAAAAATCCAGTAAAAATTGCATTGTCCGCATTAGCAAAGGCCAAAGAAGACAAGCACGATGTAGTTATTATCGATACAGCCGGTAGATTAGCAGTTGATCAAGTTTTGATGGATGAGATTAAAGCGATTCACCAGGCGGTAGCCCCTTCTGAAACCCTTTTTGTGGTTGATTCCATGACGGGTCAAGATGCGGTAAACACTGCAAAAGCTTTTCACGACGTTTTAAATTTTGACGGAGTGGTGCTCACTAAATTAGATGGTGATACTCGTGGGGGAGCAGCACTTTCCATAAAATCGGTGGTAGATAAACCCATAAAATTTATCGGTACAGGCGAAAAAATGGAAGCCCTTGATGTATTTTATCCAGAACGAATGGCAGACCGTATTTTGGGAATGGGGGATGTTGTTTCATTGGTAGAAAGGGCTCAAGACCAATTTGATGAAGAGCAAGCAAGAAGAATTAGTAAGAAAATTGCCAAAAACCAATTGGGCTATGATGATTTTTTAGCACAGATTCAACAGGTTAAAAAAATGGGGAACATGAAAGACCTCATGGGGATGATCCCGGGAATGAGCAAAATGCTGAAAGGGGTAGACATTGATGACAATGCGTTTCAATCCATCGAAGTGATTATCGGCTCAATGACCCCCAAAGAACGTGCCCAGCCCCAACTAATGAATCACAGCAGAAAGCAACGTATTGCCAAAGGATCAGGCCGAAGTATGGAAGAAGTTAACCAACTCATCAAACAATTTGAACAAATGAGTAAAATGATGAAAATGATGCAAGGTGGAAAAGGAAAACAAATGATGCAAATGCTTCAAAACATGAAATAAAGCATGAAATTACTAGAAGGGAAAAAAACTGCAGATCAAATAAAAGAAGAAATTAAGGAACAAGTAGCCCAATTGACTTCAGTGGGTAAGCGCCCACCCCATTTGGCTGCTGTGCTAGTGGGAACCGACGGCGCAAGTTTAACCTACGTAGGGAGTAAAGTGAAATCTTGTGATTATGTAGGTTTTGAATCTACACTTTTACACTTGGATGAAAACACCACCGAAGCGGAATTATTAGCCCATATAGAAAAATTAAACCAAGACCCTACCTTAGACGGTTACATTGTTCAACTTCCCTTACCCAAGCACATCAACGAAGAAAAAATTCTTTTAGCCATTGACCCCACCAAAGATGTTGACGGATTTCATCCTGCTAATTTTGGACGTATGGCGCTTGAAATGGATGCTTTTATTCCTGCTACTCCCTTTGGTATAATTGAATTGTTAGAACGGTATCAAATCGAAACCTCTGGCAAACATTGTGTGGTGGTAGGGCGCAGTCATATAGTGGGTAGGCCCATCAGTATTTTAATGAGTCAAAAAGGAGCCGCAGGTAATGCTACGGTAACCTTGGCGCATAGCCGTACAAAAGATTTAATCGCATTAACCCTACAAGCCGATATCATTGTCATGGCACTTGGGATCCCTGAGTTTTTAAAAGCCGATATGGTAAAACAAGGCGCTGTGATTATTGATGTGGGCATCACTCGAGTGGCCGTAGCCACCCACCCTAAGGGGTATGTAATTAAAGGAGATGTAGCCTTTGACGAAGTGGCTCCAAAAGCAAGTTACATCACGCCAGTACCCGGTGGCGTGGGGCCCATGACCATTGCAATGTTATTAAAAAACACCTTGTTAGGCTACCTGCGTAAAGCGTAATCAAACCCCTTTTTCTCGCTCAAAAGATAAGCCCCCCATTGTGTAATGAGGACAGCTACGCGCCAGAGTATTTTAAAAAGTAACGTTTTTTCTCTGTTGTTTTTTTATGAATTCCTACCTTAGGGTAGTACTCAATTCTAAAAATGAAATTTTAAAGATGAAAGTCCCTTCTAAAAAAACAATTTATACACTTATTGTTTTTGGGTTACTAAAGAAAGTTTTTCTAATTCTTTGGATTTTTTACTTCTAAGGGTTATGTACAGCTAATTTTAACCCCAAACCGCGTAAACCATCCCTTTGGTTGTTGCCAACACGAAGTGCCGAAACGTTAACTAAAAAGTACATTTAAACTTTTATTCCCCTTTTGCAATTAATCCAACAGGTTTTTTTCCATGGCTTGGTAAATTTTTAAAATCATCAAACCAAAAAGAACACTAGAGATGATCAGAAGAATATTGATCAATCCTGTGGTTGCAAAAGAAAGCCGAATCAAGATGGTACAAATCACAAAGCCCGTATTTCGAATAAGTTGGCTGTAGCGTTCGGTATATTGAAAAGACAACAACAAGATAAACACATCCGCTAAGATTAAAATGGTAAAAAATTCATTGTAAAACACGGCGTTAATATCGGGTATTGCCACTTGCGGGTTAAAAAGCGCTGAAACCCACATCCAAATGCTGAATACTGCAGTAAGTATTAAAATGGGAAGTAAAACAACACTCACCATTCGTTTTGATTGAACAAAGCGGTGTAGCCTTTCGTCAATTTCCTTATGTGGTAATTTTTGTCGGTCTCGGTTAAATAGGTAGATCAAAAAATACAATAAAACAATACCCGTAAGGTCATAAATTAATTGAAGGTTTTCCATGTTTTCAAACCAGTTGACGTTGAGGTCAACATTGGGAATATCACCAAAAACACGGCGTATAAGAATAAGGGATATGATTTCAAATTGTTTTGAAACCGCAGTAGTAAAAGAGCGTGGTAAATAGACAATCAGCAAATAAATTTCATAAACCAGAATGATAGAAAAAGGGGTGTATATTGCTGAAATGGGGTCGTCTAACAAACGGGCCTCAAAGGGGGTTTGTACCCAATGAAACTTTTTAGAATATATCAAAAGTAGATGAACAATAAACCCGCTAATGGAAAGCCATAGGGTTACTTTTTCAATTCGTTTTTGATTTGAAACAGAAAAAATACGTTCAAAAAGGACGTCCCAAAACCCTAGATTGCGTGTCATGTTTAAGTTGCAAAAAGTTGGTCCATATTTTTAAAGGATTTAAATTCAAGTGGATTCCCTGCAGGGTCATAAAAAAACATAGTCATTTGTTCTCCAGGTAAACCTTCAAAACGTAAATAAGGCGGAATGATGAAATCAACTCCCTTAGCGGTAAGTTGTGCTGCAAAAGCAGTAAAATCATTCCATTCTAAAACAACTCCAAAATGGGGGACCGGAACAGATTTTCCATCTACTTCATTATGGTGTTTGTGCGGGTTGTGATGCGGATCAACATGGAGTACCAGTTGATGGCCAAAAAAGTCATAATCTATCCAATGGGTATCTGAACGACCGGCTGTACACCCCAGAATATCACGATAAAAAGCACTGCATTTTTCCAGATTATCTACGGGTATTGCTAGATGAAAAGGGTTGGGCATACGTATTTTTTGATTTAAAGGTACAATTAATTCGACAAAAATCTTTGGTTTAAATATCTTTGCCCAATGCAAAAAAAGACCTTTTACAGTGAAGTTGACACTGGGCAATCACTTCCCTTAATGGAAGCGTTTTATACCTTACAAGGTGAGGGCTACCACAAAGGTGGAGCCGCTTATTTTATTCGTATCGGGGGATGCGATGTGGGGTGCCACTGGTGTGATGTTAAAGAAAGTTGGAATGCCGAACTACACCCCCCCACTCCTATAAACACTATAGTGGATGGAGCAAAAAAATATTCAAATACTGTTGTGGTTACTGGAGGTGAGCCACTAATGTGGCCCATGGACCCCCTCACCACAGCCTTACACAAAAAGGACATACAGGTACATATTGAAACCTCTGGGGCGTACCCATTAACAGGAGATTGGAATTGGTTTTGTTTATCGCCTAAAAAAAACAAATTACCTCTAGCCGAAGCTTATGAAAGGGCAGACGAATTAAAGATAATTGTTTACAACAAAGATGACTTTAAGTTTGCTGAAGAACAAGCAGAAAAGGTAAAACCAACATGCAAACTTTTTTTACAACCCGAATGGAGTAGGCGCGATAAAATGATGCCCTTGATGGTAGATTATGTATTGCAACACCCAAAGTGGAAAGTTTCTTTACAAACTCACAAATACTTGAATATTCCTTAAGGGTAAATCAAATACTTTTTTCGAATTGATTGAAATGTGTCTAGTTGCGTCTCCCAGCTGGCTCTAATAGCTTCTTCGCTTCGTCCTTCTTGTATTTGTTTGCGCAAGGCTCCCGTGCCGCTAATGCGTTCAAATCCAGTTAAAAAAAATGATTCTTTTTCAGGAAAGTGATTGTAGGCATCCATAAGCCATTGAAGTTCAATTTGTGTAGGGTGGGGGGTTGAAGTTAAATCTACCCCATAACATAGTTCACCGTTGTGTTTTGGGCTTTTTGACCCAAAATTTGGGGCTGGTGTAAATTCAAATGAAGGTTTGCTGTATTTTGGATGACCATAAAGTTGGAATTGCTTCGAAGTGCCTCGGCCAACGCTAAACACGGTGGGTTCTAACAAACACAAACTTGGATACAAGGCTATGGATTGGGCATTAGGCAGGTTGGGAGAGGGACGCACAGGCACTTCATAGGCTGTTTGATGGGTGTAATTTGATATGGGAATAACGGTAAGGTCACAGGCACTAGCTCCTGAAAGCCACCCTTCACCATTGATCATTTGAGCATATTCACCAATTGTCATACCATACACTATGGGTACGGGATGCATACCAACAAAACTGCTAAATTCTTTTTCTAAAACGGGGCCGTCAACATAGTGTGCATTCGGATTGGGACGGTCTAAAACAAGTAAGGGAATGTTGTTTTCAGCACAGGCCTCCATTACGTAATGAAGGGTGGAAAGGTAGGTGTAAAAACGAACACCAACGTCTTGAAGATCAAATACCATCAGCTCTATATCTTGAAGCTGTTCTTGTGTAG
>JALRBW010000028.1 GCA_023257625.1 Flavobacteriaceae bacterium
TGAGTTAAATCTCCATCATCTCTTACAATGTAGTTAATATCAATTTTTTGAGGGTATTCTGCTACTGGCCCATAGTTTTCTTTGTCCGAATTGAATTCTTGAATTGTATGATCGGCCATTCGCCATTGCCACACAATGTTATTTGTAGTTGGATCTATTTCTATGATTTTCTCAATAACCACTGGTCCAGAACCTGAATACCCTAAAGCATCATACTCTTGACCAAATATTTTCTCCCAAACCATCACCAAAACATTCCCGTTTGGCATAATCAAAAAATCATGATGGAGTAATTCATATTCCGTATTGAGTTCATATTCCCAAAGTATATTTCCTGTATCGTCAATTTTTCTTAAAATACCTCCATATCCTCCAAAAGGAATTGAAATATTATCTGGTTTAAATAAGGCCATTATACTTCCATCTGGAAGTAATTCAATATCATTACCAAGTTTTGAATCAAAATTCCAAACTTTTAATTTTGTACCTGTCTTATCTGTTAAGTATGCTGTTTTTCCACCATTTTCTATCATAAAAACTGGAAGAGTGTCTATTTTTTTTGGAATAAATTGTACAACTTCTGGAGATAATTCTGGTATTGGAAGAAAAATAGCAGTTAATTCTCTATTTTGATTCAAAGTAATGGTAATTGATAGAGTTTCAATCTTTTCTTCTAAACCTATCCATTGGTCAAAATAATATCCATCTGATGGAGTAGCTGTAACTGTTAACGATGAATTTGCATCATATGTCCCTGAAGGGAGAGAAAGAGTTCCTTCTCCTTCAATAATTAAATTCAGCTGAAAAGTTTCGTTTTTTATTTGATCCTCATTCTTTTCGCATCCTATGATAAATAAAAAAGTCAAAATCATGAATTTTATTTGAATCCAATTAAAAATTAAACTATTTGTTATTTTCATATACCTATTTCTTTTATCCAATGAAATTATTGAATTTTTGAAAAGAATCTCAAAAAAGAAACTAAGTATTTAATTGCTTGGGGATTATAGCCTATTTTTACATCATGAATTCATTGATGATTTTTGGCACAAGAGCCATTTTAGAGGCCATTAACGTACAAAAGCCTATTGAGAGGGTTTGGATTCAAAAAGGACTACAAAACAAATTAACAGATCAATTACTACATCAACTACGCGCTGAAAATATTTCTTTCAGTTTTGTCCCAGCTGAGGGGTTACTTAAATATGCTGACAAAAATCATCAAGGGGCTGTAGCGCGAATTGCAGCCATTGAAACGCACCCAATGGAGACATTAATTGAGAAGATACTAGAAACGCAACAAAACCCTTTTTTTGTGTTATTAGACGGTATTACAGATACACGTAATTTTGGAGCAATTCTTCGTTCTTCTGCAGCTGCAGGAGTAGATGCAGTATTTATCTCTTCAACTGGAAGTGCTCCTTTAAATGGAGATGTTGTTAAAACTTCGGCAGGAGGCGCTTTTTCAGTTCCTATTGCTAAAGTTTCTCATTTAAAAGATGTTGTTTTTTATCTTCAAGCTAATGGAGTTCCGCTTCTTGGAATAACCGAAAAAGCATCAGATACACTATATACTAAAGATTTAAAAGGACCAATAGCTGTTGTTTTTGGAGCTGAAGATATAGGTATTTCCAATTCACTATTATCTACTTTAACAGATACTGCTAAACTCCCTATGACTTCAGCAATTGATTCGTTAAACGTTTCGGTTGCATGCGGTATTGTATTTTACGAAATTCTGCGTCAACGAAACTCCTAGTGAGTTTCCTATCTTTATTGTTATGAATACTCCTTTAGCTGAACGTATGCGCCCAAAATCTTTAGATGACTATGTTGGTCAAGATCATTTGATTGGACCAAAAGGGAGTTTGACTCAAATGATACAAAACAGTGTTTTTCCTTCGATGATATTTTGGGGACCTCCCGGAACAGGCAAAACGACACTTGCACAACTACTTGCTCTTGAAAAAGAACGTCCATTTTACCAATTATCAGCTATTAATGCGGGGGTAAAAGAAGTTCGAGACATAATTCTTAAAGCAGAACAAGCGGGAGGTTTATTTTCCACAAAAAGCCCTATCTTATTCATTGATGAGATTCATCGTTTCAGCAAGGCACAACAAGATTCACTCCTCGGCGCAGTAGAAAAGGGAATTATAACCTTGATAGGAGCTACCACTGAAAACCCAAGTTTTGAAGTTATCAACGCACTTTTATCACGCTGTCAAACTTATACCTTAAAGTCACTAGAAAAAGAGGCGTTAGAAAAAATCCTCCAAAAAGCATTAAAAGAGGACAGTATACTCAAAAATAGTAGTTTCAAAGTAAAAGAAACCAATGCATTAATTGAGCTTTCTGGTGGTGATGCCCGAAAACTTCTCTCCATTTTAGAACTGGTCTTTCATTCTCTAGAAAATTCATCTGTTCCATTAACAGATAAAAAAGTTTACGAAACCGTTCAATCCAAAACACTGCACTTTGATAAAAATGGTGAATTTCATTACGATATTGTATCTGCTTTTATAAAATCGATCAGAGGAAGTGATCCAAATGCTGCTGTATACTGGCTTGCTAGAATGATTGAAGGGGGTGAAAATATATCATTTATTGCACGTAGGATGGTCATTTTAGCTGCTGAAGATATAGGATTAGCAAATCCAACGGCATTGGTTTTAGCCAATAATACATTTCAAGCAGTAACCGCTGTTGGTTATCCAGAAGGGCGTATACTACTTAGTGAATGTGCACTGTATTTAGCTACCTCACCAAAAAGCAATACAGCTTACTTAGCCATTGAAGAAGCACTGAAAAAAGTTCAAGAAACTGGAAATTTAGAAGTCCCTTTGAACTTGAGAAATGCCCCTACTACCCTAATGAAAGAAATGGGTTACGGGGAAGGCTATAAATATGCACATGATTTTGAAAACAATTTTATAAATCAGGAATTTTTACCTGAAAAAATAAAGAATACCTCTTTTTATAAACCTGCATTTAATAGTAAAGAGAATATAATTCGAGATTTTATAAAGACCCGTTGGAATGATAAGTATGAACTTTAATTCTTTTTCCAAAAGAAAGGGGTTAAAAGTATTAAAACCGTAAATAATTCTAACCTCCCCAACAACATTAAAAAACTAGCCCACCAATGCCCTGGGGAGGAAAGGCCAGCATAAGTATTACTTGGACCAAAATCTCCTAATGCAGGGCCAACATTCCCTAATGTGGAGGCGGCAAGTCCAATAGAAGATTCGAAATCAATCCCCATACTACCAAAACCCAAAGAACCGATAATAAAACTTAACATATAAAGGATAAAAAAGCCCAAAATATTGTAGGAAATAGAGTCATCTACAATTTTATTATTATAACGAGCTTGAATAATAGCATTTGGATGTAACGCCCGTTTAAATTCTAAAAATCCACTTTTTATCATTAACATGTGGCGTACCACCTTTACACCCCCAGCAGTTGAACCAGAAGACCCTCCTAAAAACATCAAACCAAAAAAGACAATGGTTAAAAGGGGGGTCCACTGTGTAAAATCTGCACTGACAAAACCAGTTGTAGTTATAACTGCTATTACTTGAAATAATGCATTTCTATATGTAACTTCAATTTCTTTTAAATTAAAATGAGACAGTGATGTTACTTCTGAAAATAATAGTAGCAATGTTGTTAGAACGGAAAAAAGAAAGATAAAGGTAAGATATAGCTTAAATTCTTCGTCTTTAAATATTTTTTGAAATTTTCGAGTAAAGCCAAAATAACTTAATACAAAATTTGATCCTGCCAAAAACATGAAAATAATAATTATGTATTGTATCAATGGCTGATCATTCCAATAGGCGATGCTGTTATTTTTTGTTGAAAATCCTCCCGTAGATAAAGTACTCATGGCATGGTTCATTGCGTCAAAAAAGGACATCCCTGCAAAGTACAAGAGGAAGGTTTCCAAAAGAGTGTAAAACACATAAATCATCCATAACCGTTTTGCCGTATCAGTTATTCTAGGATGTAATTTATCACCTCCCGGACCAGGGGCTTCAGCAGTAAAAAGTTGTGTTCCCCCTATACCTAAAAAGGGTAAAATTGCTATTGCTAGTACAATAATTCCCATCCCCCCAATCCAATGGGTAGTGCTTCTCCAAAACAAAATACCATAGGGAACTTGTTCCAAATCTTCAATAATACTAGCTCCTGTAGTTGTATAGCCCGACATGGTTTCAAAAAAACTAGCACTAAAATCTGAAATAACCCCTGAAACCAAATAAGGTAGTGTTCCTGAAAGCGACATCAATATCCACCCCAAACTCACAATTAAATATCCTTCTCGCTTTTGTATTTGTTTGTTGTATTGACGTCCAAATAACATCAATAGAGCCCCAAATGATAATACTAAAAAAGAAGACAAGGTGATTTCAAAGGTGATACCATCTTTATAAAGAAAACTCACCAAAGAAGATAGCAGCATGAATCCTCCGTTAAATAGAAGTAAAACTCCCATTAAAAAAACAACAATCTTATAGTTTAGCTTATGCATAGACTAAAGAAACAGCTGTTCTATTCTTTTGATAGAGCGAGGTAAACAACACACCACAATTCGATCTTGTGCTTTGATTTGATAGTTTCCTAGTGCAATAAAACCTTTTCCCTCACGTATTACTCCCCCAATAATTGCCGTCCGCGGAAAATCAATGTCTTTTATTCGGTAATTGGCTACTTTAGAGTTGGTATTAACTACAAACTCAAGTATTTCGGCATTAAGATTATTAAGTGTAGTCATATCTACTACTTCTCCTCGACGTATATATCTGAAAATAGTATTTGCAGTTAGTAGTTTTTTATTGATAAGCGTATCTATTCCAATAGAGTGTGATAATTGAAAATAATCGGTATTTTCAACAAGTGCAATGGTCTTTTTTACATTTTTGGAATAGGCCATTAAACAGGACATTATATTGGTTTCTGAATTTTCTGTAACAGAAATAAAAGCATCTGTAGTAGAAAGATTTTCTTCTTCTAGTAACTCTACATTTCTCCCATCTCCATGAATAACAAGAACATTAGGAAGTGAGTCTGCAATTTCAAATGCCTTTTTTTTATTTTTTTCGATAAGTGTGACGTTAAATTTTTTATCACATAAATCTCTAGCGGTATTGAAGCCAATACGTCCTCCTCCTAAAATCATTACATTTTTGATGGAGGCTTTTGTTTTTCCTGTCAATTTATACAATTCCTCAACGCCTTCTTTTAATGTAATAAAATATACCGTATCATCCGCTTCAAAACAGGTATCTCCTCTAGGTATAATTGTGTTTTGGGTTCCTTTTCTTTGAATAGCTATAGGCATAAAATGTACATCAGGAAAAATGGATGCCGCTTCCTTAACATTCTTCCCAACAAAAGGAACATCACCCTCAAGTCGGGTTCCAATCAAAGTTAAAGCCCCAGATTCAAATTCATAACTGTTAGAAAAAGCAGATTGATCTAAAAGTTGTTGAATCTCTGCCGCAGCAAGTTCTTCTGGTGAGATCAATTCGTCGACCCCAATATCTTTAAAACTTATTTTTTCTTTGGCCTTAATTAACTCTATATTTGAAATTCGAGCAATAGTACGTTTACTTCCTAATTGTTTGGCCAATAAACACACTGTAATATTTACTGCTTCTTCAGCAGTAACAGCAATAAATAAATCAGATTTTGAAACTTGAGCCTCTTCCATTACACTTAATGACATTGCATCGCCCCGTAAAGCACGAATATCGAGATGCGATTCAGCATAGTTTAATCGTTCTTTATCAGTATCAATAAGTGTGATATCTAAAGACTCGAAAGAAAGGAGTTTCGCTAAATGAAAGCCCACTTCTCCACCCCCTGCAATTACTATCTTCATAAGACGGTATCGAAATACGCTACAAATATACGAATAAACAAATCAGAAGAACCATTCCATAGATGATCCTACTCAATTGTATATCTTTGTACACCACTATGAAAACTGTTATAAAACCAAACCCTGAAAATACTGATACCAAAAAAAAACAGGTCACAGAGATGTTTAATGGGATCTCAAAAAATTATGATTCACTCAATAGAATCATTACGTTAGGCATAGATGTAATTTGGAGAAAAAGAGTGGTTGCCTTAGTTCAAAAAGAAACTCCAAAAACCATTTTAGATATTGCTACCGGAACAGCAGATTTAGCAGTGGCATTAGCATCAATTCAACCTGATAAAATTGTAGGATTAGATATCTCCCCTGGGATGTTGGATTTAGGAAAATACAAAATCAAACAATTAAATCTAGAACATTGCATTGAAATGAAACTTGGTGATTCTGAAAACCTACCCTTTCCAAATGCTTCATTTGATGTAGTTACAGTTGCTTTTGGAATTCGAAACTTTGAAAACATTGAAAAAGGATTACAAGAAATTAAACGCGTTTTAAAATCCAAAGGAAAGCTTGTTATTTTAGAAACAGCTGTCCCAAAAAATAAATTCATTTCCATTTTTTACTCCCTATATACCAAAAATATAATGCCACTTTTTGGAAAAGTTTTTGCAAAAAATAAAGTAGCATACCAGTATTTATCAACTTCTGCTTTAGCTTTTCCTTCAGGAGAAAAGTTCAACAATATTTTACGTAAAATTGGGTTTATAGAGGTAGAAGATATTCCACAAACCTTGGGTGTAGCTTCTATATATGTTGCCAAAAAAGCCTAATATAAATTTCATTTTAAACACTCTCTTATTGTTTAGTATTACAATGGGGGTTAAGGCGCAGTATCCTACACTCAAGGAACGGCTTATCAATTTGCCAAATTTTGATAAAAAAACCATTCACTACGGCTATTTTATTGGGATAAATCAATATGATTTTAAATTTGAATATGTTAATACCTATTATAAAGACTTTCAGTATAAAGACATTCAAACAGATATTAATAACGGATTTACCGTAGGGCTAATTGGTGATTTAAGAATTAATGATTATCTAAATTTACGTTTTGAACCAGGTTTATTTTACAATCATCGTGATTTAATTTATCCTGAATTTCCGGAATTTAATAGGGATACTGACCAAATACGCGAAATTAAATCAACTTATATTCATTTACCCTTACTCCTTAAAATTAGCACTCTACGCATTAATAATTTCAAACCTTTTTTACTTGTAGGATTTTCATCAGATTTTAATTTATCCAGTAATTTTAAAAATACTGATGATAATGCTAGTGGTGTATTTCGGACAACACCTCAAAATTATAATTATGAACTCGGTGTCGGTTTTGATTTTTATCTTTTTTATTTTAAGTTTTCACCCTCATTAAGAGGTTTATTTTCTATTGAAAATGAGCTTATTCCAGACAATGATCCTAATAGTCCATGGACAGGCAAAATTGTAAATCTTTTTTCACGTGGTGTAGCTCTTATTATAACGTTTGAATAATTAACGTGCCCTAAACAATTCACTTAAAAAAATTGCCGAAGCGGTTGCTACATTTAAACTTTCTGGGCCTCTGTCTTTTCTAAAATTTGGAATGGTAATTTGCGTATTAATGATCGCTTTCATTGCCTTAGTTAGTCCATGTGATTCACTCCCAAAAACATAAATTCCTTCTTTTGGGAAGGAAAATGAATAAAGGGATTTACCCTTAAGATCAGCTCCAAAAATAGGTTGATGTTGTGATGAAAGAAACTTGGGTAAATCTTCAATATAATGGCAAGCTACTCGGGCTAACGAACCCATTGACGCTTGAACAGTTTTTGAATTAAAACAATCTACCGTATCAGTACTGCATATCAATTGTGACAAGCCAAACCAATCACAAAGGCGTATTATCGTTCCTAGATTTCCTGGGTCGCGTATACCGTCTAAAACTAAAGTTACTGATTCCAAACGAAGGTCTGAAGGTTGAGGTAAATCAAAAACAGCTAAAACCGGACTTGGTGTTGAAAAATGTGTTATTTGCTTCATTATTATTACATCAACGGGTATTGCATTAGAATACTTTTCTGGATGTTGAGCACAAAGTAAATCACAAGTCCACCCTAAATTTAAAAACTCTTGAACAACTTTATCCCCTTCAGCCACAAATTTCCGATACAATTGTCTGTACTTTTTTTGCTTTAGTTGTTGGATTTGTTTCCGCTGATTCTTGCTGACCATAAAAATGACTTATTTTTGAAACGAATATAGCGCTAACAGTGTTTCGAATCCTTACAAAACTAATCATTATAAGTATAGTAACCTTACTTTTACAAGGCTGCTCAGGAACACGTTCTTTTTCAACACAAAGATACTTACTTGACCGTGTTGAGGTTTTTGAAAATGAAAAACAGTTGATAAACAGTCCAGTAAATTATATCATTACTACCCTACCAAACAAAAAAGTGATAGGAATTCCATTAGGCAAAATTCTTTATCAAGCTGCTCATCCCTCACCAGAAGAACAATTTGAAAAATGGTTAAATAAAAAATCAAAACGTAAGGAAAGACTGGCCTATTTGCTATCTAATAAACAAGTTGAAGCATTAAAAAATTATGGGGTAAAATTCAATACTTGGCTAACTAATACGGGTGAAGTTCCTGCCTATGTAGATAGTTTAGAAATTCTGAACTCGGAACGTCGTATAATTCAATACTATAAAAATTTAGGCAATTTTAATGCTGTTGTAACTTCTGAAATCACTCCGATTACAAGAAATAAAGCACAAATTAAATACCAAATTAAACCTGGTGAAAAGTTTCTTATAGATTCCATTTCAACTACAATCGCTTCAAAAGATATCCAATCTCTTTATGATCAATTTGTTAAAGAACAAATTATTAAAAAAAATGATCCCTTTGAAATCCAAGCTTTTGAAGCGGAAAGGGAACGTTTATTCACCATTTTCAAGAACAATGGCATATTTAATTTTCAGCAAAGTAGCATCAATTTTACAGCATCTATTGATAGCACTGGAGTAGATGTGAAAATACCGATTCGAATTGAAATTGATAATCCCCAAGAGCGAGTTGGAGATACAATTTTAGAAATTCCTTATGCTATTCAAACAGTCAAACAAATTGATATTTTTATCAATGATAAATCTCCATTCTTATCAACTGAATTGTTTTCTGACACGCTCGCTTATAATTCATTTACTCTGTATAGCAAAGGGCCTTTAAAATTTCGACCTAAAACAATTATAGAGGGAATTTCAATTAAAAAAAATCAACCCTATAGTGATCTGGACCGAAATTTGACATATCGGTATTTTACGAACTTAAAGAATTTCAAATACCCGACGATAAGCTTCCTTCCTATTGAAGAAGATGAAAATGCATTAAAAGCTTCAGTAATTCTTACTCCAAGAGAACAGTTCTCTTTGGGTTTTGATCTTGACCTTTCCCACTCTAATATTCAAGATTTTGGTGTTGGTTTAGGAGGGGGGTTAGGGATTCGTAATGTCTTTAGAGGTACTGAGTTATTAGAATTGAATTTAAAAAGTACATTAGGAGCATCAAGAGATATAGCTCAGCCAGGAGACCAATTTTTTAATTTATTTGAATTAGGTGCAGATTTAAAATTAAGCCTGCCTAGAATTGCCTTTCCCTTTTTGGATTCAAATTGGATTTCAACAATCATGAATCCAAAAACTGAAATTATACTAGGTAGTAGTCTTCAGGAAAATATTGGTCTTGATAAGCAATTTTTTAAAACTACCTACCAATTTGATTGGCAACCCAATACCAAAAAAAGAATTCAATTAAAGGTTATTGATCTCGAATTTGTAAACAATAGAAAATTGTCAAATTATTTTAATGTTTACAAAAATTCATATGATCGACTTAACCGTATAGCACAAACTTACAATAACAACAAAGAATGGGTTGATGGCCAAAATAACTTAACAATACCTGACGGTGCTTTTCAATTCATTGAAGCTGTATTGAGTGAAAAAACAATACTAAAATCTTCCGATAATGATTTTAAAACAGTAAATACAGTAAAAGAAAGACAAGACCGACTCACTGCAAACAATTTGATTTTAGCTTCTTCTTTAAATATTAATTGGAACAATCAAGAAAGTATTTTCGATGAAAATTTTTATCAACTTAGAGGAAAATTGGTTTGGGCGGGAAATCTCATCAACAAAATTCTAGATCAATTCAATTCAAATCAAAACCTAATTGGGGGTATTGCTCCATCTCAATATGTAAAAGCAGAGATGGATTATATAAAACATTGGTCATTAGGTAAAGAACGCGTAATTGCATTTCATTCGTTTACAGGTATTGCCATACCTTATGGTAATTCTTCAAACATGCCTTTTTCACGTTCTTATTTTTCTGGAGGAGCAAATGATAATCGAGCGTGGAAAGCGTATAAATTAGGGCCTGGAAGCAGTAATAACATAAATGAATTTAATGAAGCTAATTTTAAAATAGCAACAAATTTAGAATATCGTTTTCCTTTAGTGGGACCTCTAAAAGGAAGTATATTTGTTGATGCGGGGAATATTTGGAATATTTGGGATGATATAGAAGACCCTGCTCTTAAATTTGATAGCTTAAAAGATTTAGAGGAAATTGCAATAGGTACTGGTATAGGCTTACGCTATGATTTTGATTTTTTTGTTTTTCGATTAGATACAGGATTTAAAGCTTATAATCCAGCTCTTGCTTTAGGTAAACGTTGGTGGCAGGACTTCAATCTTAAAAATGCAGTTTTAAATATCGGCATAAATTATCCCTTCTAGAGTCGTAAAAGTTTAATACTTTTGAGCCAAATTATTAAGTATGAATCATACTATCCCTACCGGAGTTGTAACCGGAAAACATGTTCAAGAAATTTTCAAACTAGCAAAAATTAAATCATTTGCGCTTCCTGCGGTAAATGTTATTGGTAGTAACACCATAAATACTGTCTTAGAAACTGCTGCAGAACTTAATAGCCCAGTTATACTCCAGTTTTCAAATGGAGGTGCGCAATTTAATGCGGGTAAAGGCTTATCTAATACCAATCAACAAGCAGCAATAGCAGGTGCTATTGCAGGAGCAAAACATGTTCATGAATTAGCCAAATTATATGGTGCAACTGTCATTTTACACACAGACCATTGTGCAAAAAATTTACTCCCATGGATTGATGGTTTATTAGACGCTAGTGAAGTTCATTTTGCGCAACACGGCACATCTTTGTTTAGTTCGCATATGATAGATCTTTCAGAAGAACCATTAGAGGAAAATATTGAATTATGTAAAACCTACCTTAAACGCATGTCAAAAATGAATATGACACTTGAAATTGAACTTGGTGTTACTGGAGGGGAAGAAGATGGTGTTGACAACAGTCATGTAGACACCTCTAAATTATACACTCAGCCTGAAGAAGTAGCCTATGCTTTTGAAGAGTTAAGTAAAATAAGTTCTCAATTCACTGTTGCTGCTGCTTTTGGAAATGTTCATGGTGTTTACAAACCTGGAAATGTGAAATTAACTCCAAAAATTTTAAAAAATTCACAGGAATTCATTAGTGAAAAATTTAATCTACCTAAGAATACCGTTGACTTTGTTTTTCATGGAGGTTCAGGTTCATCACAAGAAGAAATTACAGAATCAATTGGGTATGGGGTTATTAAAATGAATATTGATACCGACTTACAATTTGCATTTACTGAAGGAATTCGTGATTATATGGTGAAAAATATTGAATACTTAAGAAATCAAATTGGAAATCCTGAAGGGTCTGATCAACCCAATAAAAAGCACTACGATCCAAGAAAATGGCTTCGCCTGGGTGAAGAAACATTTAAAACAAGGCTTAAGCAAGCCTTTGCTGACTTAAATAATATCAATACATTATAAAGTCTCTTTAATTTTTATCTTTGACTAAAAGGCATTACCATGAGTTGGTTTAAACGAAGTGAGAAGGGGATTCAAACAAAAACGGAAGAAAAAAAAGATATCCCAAAAGGACTTTGGTACAGAACACCTACGGGAAAAGTAATTGAAGCCCAGGAGCTAGCTGAAAACAACTATGTTAGCCCAGAAGATGATTATCATGTTCATATTGGAAGTAAAGAATATTTTGAAATCCTATTTGATAATAATCAATTCAAAGAGCTAGACATCAAACTAAAATCGAAAGATTTTCTGAAATTTGAAGATTCAAAAAAATATACTGATCGATTAAAAGATGCACAAAAAAAAACAGGGTTATTTGATGCCATCCGAACAGCTGTAGGGCCTTCAAATGGAAAAGACGTTGTAATTGCCTGTATGGATTTTAAATTTATTGGAGGTTCTATGGGATCAGTTGTTGGTGAAAAAATTGCTAGAGCAGCCGATTATGCAATCAAACACAAATTACCCTTAATTATCATATCTAAATCGGGTGGAGCCCGGATGATGGAATCTGCCACTTCACTTATGCAAATGGCTAAAACTTCAGCCAAATTAGCACAATTAGCAGAAGCAAAGCTTCCTTACATCTCTTTGTGTACTGACCCTACTACAGGAGGTACAACAGCCTCTTATGCTATGTTGGGTGATATTAATATTGCCGAACCAAAGGCACTCATAGCGTTTGCTGGTCCTAGAGTAGTAAAAGATACTACTGGAAAAGAATTACCCGAAGGATTTCAGACAAGTGAATTTCTTCTTGAAAAAGGATTTTTAGATTTTATTTCTCACCGAAATGAATTAAAAGATAAAATTAACCTATACATAGATTTAATTTTAAATCTGCCTTTGCGAAAATAACCCTCTTACAAAATCCTTATAATAAATATTTTATTGTAAATCATAATAAATAAACAGTATATTTGCCCCTCAAATAAAAAAGTTACATAAAAATCATTAAAATTAATATTGGCATGTACAATTCAAAAGAAGCTAAAGAAACCCTTTTCGCAAAATACGGAAAGTCAAAAACGGACACGGGTTCCGTAGAAGGTCAAATTGCATTGTTTACACATCGTATTGAGCACCTTTCAAATCACCTAAAAAATAATCGTAAAGACTTTAATACAGAACGCTCATTGGTGCGATTAGTTGGAAAGCGCAGAAGTCTGCTAGATTATTTGAAAGCAAAAGACATAATGCGATACCGCGAAATTGTCAAGGAATTAGGTCTCCGAAAATAAGCACCTGTAAATTTTTACTGTTTTCAGTTTTTCATTGGTTGTAACAACACACAACATCTGTTTTAACCTAAAAATGAAAAAATGATTCCAAAAACATTTAGCCAAGAAATTCGTCTTTCAGACGGACGAACCATTACTATTGAAACGGGAAAACTTGCAAAACAAGCAGATGGTTCTGTTGTAGTAAGAATGGGCAACTGTATGCTTCTTGCTACTGCTGTATCAGCTCGAACTGCAAGTCCTGTTGATTTTTTACCACTTACGGTAGATTACCGAGAAAAATTTGCGGCCGCTGGACGTTTCCCAGGGGGGTTCTTTAAACGAGAAGCAAGACCAAGTGACCAAGAAGTGTTAACCATGCGTTTGGTTGATAGAGTTTTACGCCCTTTATTCCCAAAAGATTATCATGCGGAAACACAAATTATGATTCAGTTAATGTCACATGACGATCAAGTTATGCCAGACGCATTAGCTGGGCTAGCTGCATCAGCTGCTATTCAACTTTCCGATATACCTTTTGAATATCCTATCTCAGAGGTTCGGGTTGCTCGCATTGAGGGTCAATTTATTGTTAATCCTAGTAAGGAGCAATTAGCAAAATCAGATATTGATATTATGATTGGTGCAAGTGAAGACTCAGTGGCTATGGTTGAAGGTGAATTTGATGAGGTATCTGAACACGATATGATAAATGCGATTTCTTTTGGTCATGAGGCTATAAAAGATCAAATTAAAGCTCAAATTGCCTTAGCCAAGGCTTTTGGAAAAAAAGAAACACGTACTTATGAGGTTGAGGCCAATAATGAAGCGCTAGAAAAAGAGATCCATGAGGCTACTTATTCTGAATTTTATAATATAGCTAAACTAGCTTTAGCAAAAGCAGACCGTTCAGAAAAATTTGGGGAAATCAAAGAAAAATACATTTCTAAATTTTCAGAAGAAGAGCTAGAAGAAAAAAGTGAATTGATAAGCAAGTATATTAGCTCCTCGCAAAAAAAAGCCGTTCGAGATTTAGTTTTAAATGAAGGGCTTCGCCTTGATGGAAGAAAAACAACTGACATACGCCCTATTTGGTGTGAAGTTGATTTTCTACCTTCTACACATGGCTCTGCTCTATTTACAAGAGGAGAAACTCAAGCCTTAGCTACTGCCACTTTAGGTACCTCACGAGAAGCAAATGTTATTGATTTACCGACCGAACAAGGAGAGGAAAATTTCTACTTACATTATAATTTCCCGCCATTTTCAACGGGAGAAGCTCGTCCTCTTCGAGGCACCTCACGACGTGAAGTTGGGCATGGTAATTTAGCTCAACGTGCATTAAAAAGAGTTATTCCTTCTGATTGTCCTTACACTGTTCGTGTGGTTTCTGAAGTATTAGAATCTAATGGATCTTCTTCAATGGCTTCGGTTTGTGCAGGAACTATGGCATTAATGGATGCGGGTGTTCAAATTAAAAAGCCAGTTTCTGGAATAGCTATGGGACTTATTACTGAAGGTGATCGTTTCGCTATCTTATCTGATATTTTAGGAGATGAAGACCATTTAGGCGATATGGATTTTAAAGTTACTGGAACTGCAGACGGTATTACTGCATGTCAAATGGATATTAAAATCAAAGGATTGCGACATGATATAATGGTTCAAGCACTAAATCAAGCTAGAGAGGGTAGATTACATATTTTAAAACACCTTACCGATACCATTTCAGTTCCAAATGCAGAAGTTAAACCACATGCCCCTAAAATGATAAATCGACGAATTCCTAATGAATATATAGGAGCTTTAATAGGTCCTGGTGGAAAGGTTATTCAAGAATTACAAAAAGCATCAGGCTGTACTATAGTAATTAATGAAGATCCAGTTACTGAGGAAGGAATTGTTGAAATTTTAGGTACTTCTCCTGAAGGTATTGCTATGGTTGAAGAAAAAATTGATGCAATTACTTTTAAGCCCACAGTTGGGGAAGTTTATGATGTTAAAGTCATAAAGATGTTAGATTTTGGTGCTGTAGTTGAATTTAAAAAAGCCAAAGGCTACGAAGTGCTTCTTCACGTAAGTGAATTAGAATGGAAACGTGTTGAAAACGTATCAGATGTGGTTAATTTAAATGATGAACTGCAAGTGAAATATTTTGGTATCGATCCCAAAACCAGAAAAGAAAAGGTTTCACGTAAGGCTTTATTACCGCGCCCACCAAAAAATGAAAATTAATTTCAATTTTTTGTAACACTTTATTCTTTTTAACGTATTCAATGTATAACAGCATAATTACATGAGACAATTAAAGATTACAAAGCAGGTAACCAACAGGGAAACTGCTTCTTTAGATAAATACTTACAAGAAATTGGCAAGGTAGATTTAATCACCGCTGAAGAAGAAGTTGAATTAGCTCAACGAATTAAAGCAGGAGACCAAGTTGCCCTTGAAAAGTTAACTAAAGCAAACCTAAGATTTGTGGTTTCTGTAGCAAAACAATACCAAAATCAAGGATTAACGTTACCTGATTTAATAAATGAAGGTAACCTAGGGCTTATAAAAGCAGCACAAAGATTTGATGAAACCCGGGGTTTTAAATTCATTTCATATGCTGTTTGGTGGATTCGCCAGTCAATTTTACAAGCTTTAGCTGAACAGTCTCGTATTGTTCGTTTGCCTTTGAATAAAATTGGTTCGATTAATAAAATCAACAAAACTTACGCCTTTCTAGAGCAAGCTCATGAACGTGCTCCTTCGGCTGAAGAAATTGCCAAAGAACTTGATATGACAGTTAATGATGTGAAAGAATCATTGAAAAATTCTGGCCGTCATGTTTCTATGGATGCTCCTCTAGTTGAAGGTGAAGATTCAAATCTTTACGATGTGTTAAATAGTGGTGAGTCTCCTAATCCAGATAAATCGTTATTACACGAATCACTTCGTACTGAAATTGAAAGAGCCCTAGAAACTCTTACACCTAGAGAGGCAGATGTTGTAAGATTATACTTCGGACTTGCCAATCAGCATGCCATGACCCTCGAAGAAATTGGTGAAACCTTTGACTTAACTCGTGAACGGGTCCGTCAGATAAAAGAAAAAGCAATTCGAAGACTGAAGCATACCTCTAGAAGTAAAATTTTAAAAACATACTTAGGTTAAGTAAAAGGCAACCAATGGTTGCCTTTTTTATTTTTGAAAATTTAAATTATGTCCTTACTCATAGCACCTTCCCTCCTTGCTGCAGATTTTGCCAACTTAGAACGTGAGATTACATTAATTAATAATAGTGATGCAGATTGGTTCCATATTGACGTAATGGATGGAGTTTTTGTGCCTAATATTTCATTTGGTATGCCGGTTATTAAAGCTATTCAAAAGTATGCTTCAAAACCTTTAGATGTTCATCTTATGATAGTTGATCCTGACCGCTATGTCTCAACTTTTGCATCTCTTGGCGCTTCTATTTTAACGGTTCATTATGAAGCATGTACCCATTTAAATAGAACTATTCAAATTATAAAATCTAAGGATATGAAAGCAGGTGTAGCTCTTAACCCTCATACTCCTGTTCACCTTTTAGAAGACTGCATTGAAGATCTTGATTTAGTATGCCTGATGAGTGTAAATCCAGGGTTTGGAGGCCAAACATTTATTGAAAATACTTATGAAAAAATTAAATCACTAAAAGGTCTTATAGATGCTAAAAATACAACATGCAATATAGAAATCGACGGTGGTGTTACGGATGCTAATGCTTCAAAATTAATTGCTTGCGGTGCAAATGTTCTTGTAGCAGGTAGCTATGTTTTTAGTGCATCTGATCCTCTTGAAAATATTCGGAAATTAAGAGGCTAGTTTTTTAAATTAAAGCACTACTTTTCTTTTATCGCCCTAAATTGAACTCTACGGTTTACTGCTCTACCTTCAGGAGTTTGATTTGTTGAAATAGGGTCTTCTTCTCCATAACCTCGTATTTCTAATCTGTACTGTTCAATCCCTCCTGTAATAAGGTATTCTAGAACAGCTTCTGCTCTTTTAATTGAAAGTGCTTTATTAAAATTTGAATCGCCATCAGAGGAAGCATATCCCTCAATACTAATTTTTCCTTTAGGATTCTCTTGTAATAATTTAATTATTTCATCTAAAATAGTTCTTGTTTTTTGACCTATGATTAAGTCGCTATTTGCTACAAAATTAATTTGTGAAGCAATTTGATTTAAAGCTTCCATAATCTCATTATTCAATTCAGGACATCCATTATTTTCAATTAGTCCAGGCTCATCCAAACATAAGTCATCTTTATCGGGTATCCCATCTTGATCAGAATCTGGCCATGGGCATCCTCGATTTTCAATGGGCCCAATCAGATCCATACATACATCTTCAGCATCTGAAATTCCATCCCCATCAGTGTCAGGGCAACCATACATATTATTACTACCATAGCGTTTTGGACACCTGTCTTCAGGATCTATTAGTCCATCGCCATCAGAATCTAAACACCCTTTTAATTTTGGATTCCCCGCGATATAAGGGCATTTATCATCTTTATCTGGTAGAGTATCACCATCTGAATCTGGGCATCCATTAAATTGTTTTAATCCCGGTTCTTCAGGACAATTATCCTTGGCATCAGGTATACCGTCATTATCTAAATCACTCTTCCTAAATGCATAGTTCATTACAATTGAATGCTGAAAAAATCGTGGGATATATTTTTCATAAGCATTTCGATAACTCATCTCCACTCCAATTGAAAATACTTCAGAGAGTTGGAAGTCAAAACCAACTCCACCAAATAAAGTTTTTGATGTATTTTTTGACAAGAGTGGGTTTAAAAGTGAATTATTTTGTTTTATTTGAGACAGTCCATAACCAAGTTTAAGAATAGGGTGGATTTTATTATTTTGTAATAAATTATAAACAAGAAAAAAATCTGAAGAAAAATAAGGAAACTCTTTGTTCGATAACCCCTCAATTTTTCGAATATTTGCAATCGATCCTTGAATACCTAGCGAAAAGCCATAACCTAAATATCGGGAAAGTCGAACAGTTGGTATACCCATATTCCAATGATCATTAACATCGAAAAAAGAATTTAAAAAAGGGCCTACATTACCAATGGCATTTTCATAATCTGCTGAGGGATATAAGTCAATAAAATTTAAACCTAAAGAGTATTTCCAAGGACCCGAAGCAGATTGTGATAAACCTCTATTAAATATTAGGAAAATTAATAAAATGAAAAAGGGGGTATTAAGATTATTCATGGCAAAGAAGGTTGGGGTTTAATAGGAAAATAAGATTGAAAAAAAATACTTATAAATTAAGATTTTCTTATTCCAATTCCTTTTCATTTTTTGTTTTAGAAGAAAATTTTCGTTCCATCCAATCTGGTATGTAATTTTTATTTTCATCTTTTTCAAATCCAGTTGCTGTAGAAACTACTGCATATAAAATCACACCTCCAACCAAAACAAGTGCACCAATAATTATAATTACAATTTCACTCATTATTAAAAATAATAGAACCCTAAAGTTATAAATTTATTTTCAAATAAGCTTAATTAGATAATTTCATATAATTTTCATTGAGAATTTTTTTAAGAAAATAAAGAACTTCCTCAACATTTGTTAAAGAAAAAATAAGAGGTGGTTTTATTTTTATAACGTTTTGATCTGGTCCATCTGTACTCATCAAAATTCCATTTTGTTTCATTCGATTTACCAAATAAGATGCTTGAGAAGCTAACGGTTTTAAGTCTTTGTCAACAAGCTCAACTCCAAGAAATAAGCCTTGTCCTCGAACAGAACCTATTATAGGAAAGTATTTTGAAAGTTCTTGTAAACCCATTTTAAAAGTTGTACCTACTTGCAAAGCATTTTTTTGCAATTCTTCTTCTTTAATTACTTCTAATACGCTCTTGGCAATAGCACAGGACACAGGATTACCACCAAAGGTGTTAAAATATTCCATCCCATTTGCAAATTTTTCAGCGATTGCTTCTGTACATATTACTGCAGCAACGGGATGTCCATTTCCAAAAGGTTTCCCAATGGTTACTATATCAGGAACAACATTATGTAGTTCAAACCCCCAAAAGGAAGAGCCAACACGTCCTAAACCAGTTTGAACCTCATCTGCAATACAGAGTCCTCCTACTGCTCGAACTTCTTTATATACTTCTTTTAAAAAACCATTAGGTAATTCAATTTGCCCTCCACAACTAATAATGGATTCTATAATACAACCGCCCAACTGCTCACCCTTTAAATTTATATTTTGTATACATTTTTTGACTTCTTCTACATACAATGAAGTACAGTTTTCACCCCTATATATACCCCGAAAAGAGTCGGGCAAAGGAAACACGTGAGTGGTTTTAGGAGCTCCACTCCCTCCTTTACCGTCAAACTTATATGAACTGATATCTACACAAGAATTTGTATTACCATGGTATCCTACTTGAGAAACAATCATATGAGGTGAACCCGTAAAAGTTTTTACCATTCGTAGGGCCAATTCATTTGCCTCACTTCCTGAGTTTACAAAATGTACTACATTTAATTCTTTAGGTAAAGTAGCTATTAATGAGTTTGCTAAATCTGTAATAGTTTCATGTAAATACCGTGTATTGGTATTTAGAATACCCATTTGATTTTGACCCGCTTTTACCACTTTAGGATGTTCATGCCCCACATGTGCAACATTATTTACCGTGTCTAAATAATTTTGCCCCCTTGAATCCATTAAGTATACCCCATTACCCCTAACGATATGTAAAGGAGAGTCATATTGCAAACTCATCCCCTTACCTAAAACTTTCTTACGCTCTTTAAGTAGTTTTTCTCCATCAAGGAATTTATTTTTTGTGTAAATCTTATTAAACTGAAATAATAGATTTGGATTGGGACATATACTTTTCCAAGAATCAATTTCACTTGGGTAAGCAACACCAATGAAATCATCTTTAAAATCTAATAATGAAAGCATTACTTGAAAATGTAAGTGAGGAACCCAATTTCCATTTTCTTCTGGTCTACCTAAAGTGGCAAAACGATCTCCTTTTGTGATTTTTTTACCAACAGCTAAATGTTCAATACTGGCTTTTGACAAATGACCGTACAACGTATAAAATTCAATACCTCCTTCATAGTGTTGAAGAATAATTAGTCCTCCATAAGTTTTACTGCCCAATTCATTTGCTGCCACAACCACTCTACCATCATAAAGTGCCTGAATTGGTGTTTCTTCTGGAAGCCAAAAATCAACACCTAGATGCATTGTCCTCCATTCATGTCCTAAATTTCCAATGCGTTTATATGCGTTTGAGGTGTAAAAGGGTCTGGTTTCTAAATATCCACCCAACAATACAGCATTAGGATTCCTTTTTTGTATCTCCCTTAGGTTGTGTTGAAATGCATCTATATCATCAAAATCAAGAAGCAAACCTAATTCTTTACTTGAAATACTTAAATTAAGAAAATAATAATCATTTTTTTCAATTGTGGGAAATAGCTCTTTAAGCAATCTATTTTGACTTTTTGCCCAGGTTATAAATTTATTTTCATTGGGATGAGGGGAAAAACCACAGGCATTTCTAAATTGATAATATACTTCCTCTTCTGATAGAGATTGCCATTTGTTTAATAAGTCCCAAGCATCAGATTCACTAATTAATAAATATTCGTTCTCTGGATGTTCTTTTTTATTTATTGTTGCATGGGTTACTGAAATGATTAATCTAAGAGCTATTGCTAAATACAAATATTTAATTTCTTTTTCTTCAAGTTGAAATTGACTGTGATATCCTTTTACAACTTGGATGGCCGCAGAAAGGGGATTGTTAACCCTCATACTTGCATAAACACAACAATGTGCTACATCATGTATTAGTTGGGTATAAATTGCATCACCAAAATCAATAATTCCAACTACTTCATATGGAAAATGTTTTGTTGATACAATAATATTATTATCATTAGCATCATTATGAACCACTTGCTTTCTTAAAGACCCGTAAGTTGCTTCACAGTTTTTAAATTTTTGCAGAAAAGGAAAAATTAGCTCTCTTTCCTTTGAAGAAAAGTAATGTAGATACTCTTCTACCCATAAAATTTGGGCCGTATCCCATTTAAAAATACGATGTGCTTCTTTATGAGCAAAGGATTCTAATACCTTTGCTATTTCACCTGCCCGAACGCCAAGTTGATAAAGTAAAGGTTCAGTGATAGGAGTTACAGTACTCCAAAGGTTACCCTCAATCCATGATAAAATTCGCAGACTATAGATATTCCCTTTAGGATCTTCAATTAATGAAGTGTATGTTTTATTTCGGTTTTGAATGGGTTTTGGAGAGGTTATATTCTCCTTATTTTGAATTAAATGTAGAAGTATTTTTTCTTGAAAATCCAAATAGGAATCATTATACCCAGAAGGAGAAATTTTAGCTACGAAATCACCTTTTTCTGAATCTTTGATTTTAAAATTAAGATCCACTTCGCCATAAAGTAATTCTATTTGACCTTTAATGTCATAGTGCTCGTAAAGCCCTATTGAAACCCATTCATAGTCAAATTGATTGAAAGAATTAGCCATCTCAATTAAGCCATTTTAATTTTTAAGGTTATCAATCAATTCTTTTTTTGAATAAAAGTATACGTTCATACAAAATCGGCTACAAAAGGGGCTACTAATCTTATTAAAATTAAGTAAAATAGATTAAAATAAAATGCCCTAATATTAAACCCTATCCTAGCTTGAGCTAAAATAGGGTTTAATTTAGTAAAGTTTGCTTGTGACCCAGGGAGGATTCGAACCCCCAACCCTCAGAGCCGAAATCTGATATTCTATCCAGTTGAACTACTGGGCCTTTGTTTAACTATTCTAACTTTTTTAGTTAGCAGCACAAAAGTAATATAATTTACAGTGAACTAACTTTTCTATTTCAAAAAAGCAAGTATTATTTTGATGCTATTTTTATAAGTAATACACTGTGTGCAGGAATTTCAAATTGAATTTGATCCCTTTTAACATTGAAATCAGTAAATGTTTTAACTTCAATTTTATTAGGTTGTTCAAAAGTGTTATGATCTTGAATTTTTGGTGATTGAATGGCCTCAATTGAAACTTTTTTAGAGTTTAAATTTTCGAGAGGGATTGAAACTGAATGTGCCATTTGACTATCAATATTGACTAAAGAAATATGAATGTCACCAGCTTCATTTTGAGAAGCTGAAGCGCTTAGGGCAGGTAATGATTCTCCTTCAAAATTAAAAAGAGGAGTGTCAAATGAAAGGGGTATTAACTTAGCATCTTGATGTACAGCATACATTTTCATTACATGGTAAGTAGGTGTCAAAATCAATTTTTCACCCTCAGTTAAAATAACCGCTTGCAATACATTTACCGTTTGAGCTAAATTAGCCATGGTCACCCGTTGAGCATGATTATTAAAAATATTGAGTGTCATACCCGCAATCATAGCATCACGAATGGTATTTTGCTGATATAAAAACCCAGGATTTGTTCCTGGTTCAACATCATACCATCCTCCCCATTCATCAACAATCAAATCAATTTTTCGTTCGGGATCGTATTGATCCATAATGGCTACGTGCTTAGTTATGTATTCATCCATTTTAAAAGCCCTTTGCATGGTTTGAAAATATTGCTTTTCACTAAAAGCAGTAGCTGAACTTTTGTTACCCCAATCAATAACAGAATAAGAGTGAAGAGCCACTGCCTCAATTAAATTTTTGGGAATATTTTTCATAAGAACTTCTGTCCATCGATAGTTTCCATCGCTTGCTCCTGAAGCTACACGATACATTTGTTGAGAATTAGTCCAATCTGTCATATAAGTAGCATATTGACGATACAAGTTTGCATAATATTCAGCAGTCATATTGCCTCCGCATCCCCAGGCTTCATTTCCTAATCCCCAAAAACGGACATTCCAAGGTTTATCACGTCCGTTTTCACGACGTAAATCAGCCATAGGACTCACTCCATCATGGTTTACATATTGTAACCAATCTGCAAATTCCCGAACTGTACCGCTCCCAACATTTCCAGATATATAGGGCTCAGTTTCTAATGCTTCACACAGGTTTAAAAAATCATGTGTTCCAAAACTATTGTCTTCAGTAACACCACCCCACCATTGATTCACCATAGTTGGACGATCACTTTTGGGCCCAATACCGTCTTTCCAATGATAAGTATCAGCAAAACATCCTCCTGGCCAACGCAAATTTGGAATTTTCATTTCTTTCAGTGCGGCTATTATATCAGTTCTTACCCCATCTAAATTTGGTATTTGACTATCTTCTCCAACATAAAACCCTCCATAAATACAGCGCCCTAAATGCTCAGCAAAATGCCCATAGATATGTTTACTTATCTTAATATCAGAAGGTTCAGTTGTAAGTCTTATTTCGGTTTGTGCAGTAACAAAATAGGTAAGAAATAGAGCAATTAGAATCGTTGTATTTTTCATTTTGGCTTTTTAAAATTTGAACCTAAACTACAGAAATTTGAGTTAAAAAAGAATTTTAATTTTATATCCTATATTGTTGATATGGAAAAACACAAATGTATAATTTGTAAAAAAGAAAAGTCTAAAAAAGCCTTTCGACCTATTCCTTTGCAATCAAAAAAGAGAAATTTGATTTGTAGAAAGTGTGAAATGGAACGAAATAAAACGCTTTGGCTTTAATTTAAAAGTTGCTTTACCATATCGGCAATCCTTTTCCCTTCCGCTTTTCCTGCAAGTTGTTTAGAGGCCATTCCTATAACTTTCCCCATATCTTTCATACCAGATACACCACTGTTAGTTATGATAATTTGAATTTGATTTTTTAATTCATCATCACTGAGTTGAGGAGGAAGAAAGGAAGCAATAATTTCAGCTTGATCTTCTTCCGGGTCAGCTAAATCGGCTCTATTCTGCTCTCTAAACAAAAGCGCACTATCTCTTCTTTGTTTAACCAAGCGCTGAAGTAGTTGTATTGATTCTTCATCAGATATTTCGCCAGAATTTTTACCTGACGTTTGTGCAATTAATACCGCTGACTTAATTGCACGTAAAGCGTCTAATTTTAAAGAATCTTTAGCTAACATTGCTTTTTTTAATTCTTCATTGAGGTTACTTAATATTCCCATTATTATTGGTTTAATCTACATTATCGTGTAAAAAAGAATTGTTAGATCTCAACTGAATTTTCTCATTTTGATCTACATCGAGGGTCAAACGAGAAGAAACTTCAGGGACTTGTGACTCAAGTGAAACACCTTGCCTTTTGTAAGCGGGTTCACGTTCCATATCATCAACCCTTTGAATTTGGTGTTTAAATTGATAATTGAAAGCTTTCAAATGAGCTTTCCGTTTTTCGTTTTGAGCCGCCATACTCATGGCTATGGATTGGTCAAAAGGATCATCTGACTCTGTTTTTATTTTGTCATTACTAGTCTTTTTGGTTTCAACAAATGTTGTATTTGACTCTTTTTTAATTTCAACATGAATTTCATTGGCAGACTCTTTAAATTCATCATCAAAAAGCAAAGGTTCCGTTACCTGTTTTATGCTTATTTCGTGAGAAACCGAATTAGATTTTGAAGCTAATGGTTGTTCAAAATCAATTTCAAATTGATTTTCAACTTCTATAAATTCCGGATCAACTACATCCATTTCAAATAGAGAAGTAGTAACTTCATTAAAAACAAATTCATCATCTTGAGGTTCTAAAGATGGAAAAGGGGTTTCATTGAAGACTCCCTTTTCCTCAAATTGATCTTCCTTTATTTCATTCTCAGTAGTTGTAACATTTTCAAATTCAGGACTAAATAATGGGGTTTCCATTATCGGAATAAATTCTTCTTCTAAATTTTCTTCATTTTCAATTATACCACTTTCTTCTAAAGATTCGACTTCCAGTGATATGGCTTCTAATTCAATATCATTTAATAGTTGTTTTTGCTCTACATCGAATGAATTACCTATTTCTTTTTGAACAT
>JALRBW010000010.1 GCA_023257625.1 Flavobacteriaceae bacterium
TTTTATTGTTGCTTAAGACATAGGCAATGCCTATGAGCACAAACATACCCAACGCACCTCGCATCAAGGAAACTAATGAAATTCCAGCGTTTGGAATTAATTCCATAGTTTAAATTTTCAACTGAGGCTAAAGATAAGAAAAGACTTATCTTTAAACGCAAAACCTATTTTAACATGAAAAATTATTTATTGCTTTTTTCTGTTTTCTTTTTGTCAAAATGTGAAAATCAAACCTCTTCAACAAGTAATCAAGACGAAAGTGCAGTAGAAATTAATGAAACCCTTGAGCCTAAATCACTTACATTAGTTTGGGCAGATGAATTTGATGGTAATGAACTCAACTTAGAAAATTGGAGTTTTGAAATTGGGGATGGGTGTCCTAATTTGTGTGGTTGGGGCAATAATGAATTACAGGTTTATACAGATTCTAATCATCGTTTAGAAGACGGTAAACTAATTATATCCGCTAAAAAAGAGGACGTATATACCAGTTCCCGAATCATTTCTAAGGGAAAAAAAGAATTTCAATACGGTAGAATAGAGGCTCGTTTAAAAGTGCCTTCTGGCGCTGGATTATGGCCAGCCTTTTGGGCTTTAGGTAGTGATATTGATGTAAACTCTTGGCCAGATTGTGGCGAAATTGATATCATGGAATATGTTGGTAGAAACCCAAATGAAGTATTAAACGCTATTCACACACGAAGCAGTTATGGCAATACAGTGAATAAACAAATCACCTCAATTCCTGGCTTTGAAGAAGAATTTCATGTTATAAAATTAGAATGGAATTCAGCATTTATGGATTTCTTTGTGGACGATCAACTTCTTTATCGGTATGGTCCTCAACTTAAAACGGCTGAAAATTGGCCATTTAACAAACCCGTATTTCTTATTTTTAATTTAGCTGTTGGAGGAAATTTAGGCGGTACAGTAGATAGCAACTTAAGTTTCCCAAGAGAATATGAAATTGATTACATAAGAGTATATCAATAAAGACAAGTCTAACTGTTTAATTCTTTTTCGATTACTTCAATTGCAGTCATCAATTTGATTTTATGAACACTGTCATTGTAGTGTCCATTTGTAACTTTTTGTTTGAGTTGTTCTAAAAGGGTTTGGGCAGAAAGTGATTTCATATTTTAAAGTGACATTGGAACTTCCATAAGAAGAATTCGAGTATTTTCAGATGCGCTTAGAGTAAAAGAATCTGTATTCCAAACCCCAAGCGCATCTCTTTTTTCAAGAGGGGTGTCGGCTAAAATAACCTTACCTTCAATAACAAAGGCATAAACACCATTGCTTGGGTCTTTCAAGGTGTAGTCAAGAGTAGTAGGCTGTGTAAAATCACCCAGGTGAAACCAAGCATTTTGATGAATCCACAACCGATCAGAACGTTGCTCAGGAGTAACCACAGGGTATAATGAATTTGGGATTTTAAGGTCAGCGATACTTTTTTGATCGTATCGAGGGGTTACATTTTGGGCATTGGGAAAAAGCCAAATTTGTAACAAATTGACTTCTTGATCAGTATTTTTATTGTATTCACTATGATAAACCCCAGTTCCAGCACTCATAACTTGAATCTCATCAGCCTCAATAACACCTACATTGTTCATGCTGTCTTTATGCTCTAAGGCGCCTTTTAAGGGAATAGTGATAATTTCCATATTGTCATGGGGATGCATTCCAAACCCCATACCTGGAGCAACAATATCGTCATTTAAAACACGTAATGCACCAAACTGGGTACGTTCCGGATTAAAATATTGAGCAAAACTAAAAGAGTGTTTGGCTTTAAGCCAACCGTGATTCGCAGCTCCTCTAGAGTCTGCAGCATGGAAAACTGTATTCATAAAACACACAACTGTTGTAGGTACAAATGTACTATATTCTTGAGTAATTTAAGAGTTTACGATAAGATTCTTTTTGGTAAATACAAAAGCATAGAAGTAGTATTACAGGTCTTCTTTTGTTGCCTTTGATGTTGATTTGGCGTTGTTTTTTTCTATTTCTACGACTGTATCTATCAATTTTTTTTTCGCTTTGAAATAGTTGATTAGGGTTTTAATTTTCTCTTCATTTTCCGTTTTTTCGAATTGTTTTTGTTTTTCTTCCGCTACCGTGTTTTTTATTTCCACATAGGTACTTACTATAAATCCAATTACAATACAAATACAAACTATATAAGCAATAATTTCTTCGAATTCAGACAGGTACATATTCATTATCTTAGCGCAAATTTAGAAAAACACCAACAGATGCCTTTACTGCGGAAACAAATTATAGGATGGATTTTAATCAGCCTTATAATTGAGCCTCATATTATAGCGCAAACCCCTACGCAAACGGTTACCGTAACATTAGATGAAATTGTCCTTGATGCTACAAAAATTGAAACCCCTGCACTTTTAGTTCCTTTTGCTGTTAGCCGTATTGATCTTTTATCACAACAAGGACTTCAACAACAACTTTCGCTTCAAGAATATTTAGGAATTGTACCCGGCGTATTTTCTTTAAATGCAAATAATTATGCCCAAGACTTACGCGTATCTATTCGAGGGTTTGGGGCTCGTGCCGCTTTTGGAATTCGAGGAATAAAAATTATTGTTGATGGTATTCCTGAAACCACTCCCGACGGACAAGGACAAGTAGATAATTTACCTTTGGGCTTACTTAAAACTATGGAGGTGCTAAGAGGACCCTCTGCCAGTTTGTATGGAAACGCCTCAGGGGGTGTGCTATACCTCACCACTTTAGACAGCCTTTCCGGTAAAAGGGTTAGCTTTCGTTCAACGGTGGGTGCCTTTGGCACTCAAATTCACCAAGCTACGGCAGGGGTAAACAATTCAAAAACCTCGGCCCTTTTTTATCTAAATCGCACTGCTTCAAATGGATTTCGAAAGTTTAGCGCTGTATCACAAAATATATTCAATGCGAAGCTTAAACACCAACTTACTTCTCAATCTACACTTCAGGGCCAACTTAACTTAACGCTTAGTCCCCGCGCGGAAGATTCGGGAGGGTTAACATTAAAAGAGACTGAGCAGCAATGGGATCAAGCCCGGAGCCGAAATGTTGATTTTGATACCTATGAAAAAGTAAACCAACTAAAAGTGGGTTTAGCTTGGGATCAACGTTGGGGAAGCCAATGGAATTGGAATACCTATGGATTTTTCTCAACTCGAGATTTTTATGGGAAACTTCCCTTTGAAGCCGGAGGAATAGTTGATTTGTTTCGCATCTACTCAGGTTTAGGGAGCCGATTGCAATTCAAAGAAAAAAAAGAAAACCTAGAGCACCAGTGGCAAATCGGGATTGAATCTGCTTTTCAGTCTGATAATAGAAAACGATTTTTTAACATACAAGGCACGCAAGGAGCACAGGAATTTGCCCAAACAGAACACTTTAATGCTCTTGGACTTTATCTGGTTGATGCCCTTCAATGGGAAAAAGTATTATTGAGAACTAGTTTACGACTAGACCGTCAAGTGCTTGGCACAGATACAGTAGCTGAAGCACAGCAATATCTTGTACTTAACCCGAGTGTAGGACTGAGTTATGGACTAAAGGCTCAACAGCGACTGTTTGCCAATTTTTCAACCAGCTTTGAAACGCCTGCTCTATCAGAGCTAAGTGCAAACCCTACAGGGAAGGAAGGTTTTAATCTAGATTTAGCCCCTTCAAAGGCCATTAA
>JALRBW010000039.1 GCA_023257625.1 Flavobacteriaceae bacterium
CAGTTAAATTTGCAGGACATACACTAGTGCATCGTCCACATTCAGAACAACTATAGGCATTCATTAATTGGACCCAATTTAAATCGAATACATCACTAGCTCCAAATTTTTCAGGAATCGAAGAAGTAGAAGGATCCCCTGGAAATAGCATCTGTTGCACTTCACTTTTGATTTGTTGATTAACATTAAATTTACCTTTGGCTTCTAAATTGGCATAATAAGTGTTAGGAAAAGCTAAAATAATATGCAAATGTTTTGAGTAATATAAATAATTCAAAAAGACCCCGATTCCAAGAATATGCAACCACCAAAAACTGCGTTCAAGTAAAACTAATTGTGCTACTTCTAGGTTAACAAAAAATGGTTTTAAATAATCTGAAATTGGAAAAAAGCCAGCTTTGCTATAACCAGGATATCCTTGGTCCTGTAACAAGCTATCTGTAGCGTTCATGCTCAAAAAAAGCAGCATTAGTACCATTTCAAAATATAAAATCAAATCGGCGTCAAGTTTTGGCCACCCTTTCATTTCATCATTCCAAAAACGCTGAATTCGGATTATGTTTCTTCGTATCCAAAATAGAATAACAGCCAAAAGAACTAAAAATGCCAAAACTTCAAAACTGCCAATGAGAAATGAATAAAACGATCCTAAATAGGGTGCAAAACTCCGATGACTTCCCGTAATTCCGTCAATGCAAATTTCCAATAACTCGATGTTGATTAATATAAAACCAACATAAACAATACCGTGTAAAATAGCGGCTACAGGGCGAGCAGCCATTTTTTGTTGTCCAAAAGCAACACGTAACATATTTTTAATTCTCTTTTTGGAATCATTAAATCGATTAATAGGTTTCCCAAGTTTAATAGAATCTAGAATACGTTTGCAATTTCTAGCAAATAAACCCAAGCAAATGCAGAGAAATATCACAAAGATCACATTTGGCAAATAGGCCATCATCGCTAGTCTTTCGTTGGGGTAGTCTCTTTTTTTCCAAAGATAGAAAAATGGACATACCGTTTAGGATGTGATTTTAAATCGACCAATAGGGCCTCTAAAGCTTCTGCAGAATACAATAATTTATTGTAAAGCGTCTCTTCATTTAAGATTTTACCTAGAGAACCTTCCCCCTTTTCCATTTTCTCAACAAGCTGTTGGATTTGGGCAGTCGTTTTTTCAAGGTGTTGTAATGTAGATGCCAAGGGCATTTGCTTTAAGGAATCTGAAAGTATGGCTAAATTATAAGTGGTGTGTTCCAAATGGGAAAGAGTAGAATTGAAAACTTTCTCATTTGAATTTATCACACGTGATAATGAATTTGAAAGTTTATTTACATTATCAATACTTTGTGTGACGCCTTCTAGGGCTAATTTTAAATTGTTTTGGGTATTATAGTTTAGCACATTGCTCACTCCGGCAAAAAGAGAATCGGCTGACGTTAACAATCCTTCTAGTTTATTTTGAAGGGGGGCAATTTGTTGATTGACCAACTCCGTAAGGCCGGGTTTAATAGTAGAGGGCAATACATCGTCATCTTGAACAGGACGGGCAGCAGAATAATCAGGTAAAATGGCAATGGCTTTGCCTCCAATCAATCCGGCTTCATACAATTGAGCTATACTTTGGTTTGAGAAGGTTAAATCATTTCGCAGACTAAAGCTTACTTTGATTTTTTCGAAATTTTCGTCAAAGTCTATTTTTTTAATCTTACCTACATTTAACCCATTAATGGTTACATTGGCTCCCACAACTAAACCTTCTACATCAGCGTAAAGTGTATGTACATTGATTTCATTATCTAATAGAGAGGATCCTTTTAAATAATTAAATCCGAAGATAAAAATCACGATTCCACTTAAAATGAGAAGTGCTGTTTTTATTTCTTTAGAAAAGTTCAAGAGATGACGTTTATGTTAGTGGTACAAAATTACGAAATATTTTAAGAAAAGGTGTCAATTAATAAGACGCAGTGCCTCACTCATTGTGATTTTATTTCCATCTAAAAAAGCAACTATAAAAGCGTTTTTATAGCCCTTATTTTGGGCTTCTTTTAAAAATTGTTGTGCACCTTCATAATTAGTTGAAGTTTCATAATAATAGCGATATAAACCGTCAGTTTCATCTCTAGTTATGGCATTCAGCCCTTTAAAATTATAAGGTTGAATATCTAATTTCTTTTTACTAGCGGCAATTTGAATTTTAAAAATCAAATCTTGCTTTTGGGGTTTTTTATTGCTTTCAGTCAAAATTTTTACTGAAGATTCTACATTCGCTTTAACTTCATTGATATAATTTTTAATTGCTTTTGCAATGGTGCTTGCCATCTGGGTTTGTCCCTTTGTAGAATTTAAATAGGCCCCTTCATTTGGATTTGTCAAAAATCCAGTTTCTACTAACACGCTGGGCATATAAGTATATTTTAAAACAATAAAACCTGCTTGTTTAACCGTTCTATCCTTTCTATTTAAATTGGTAACAAAACTTCGTTGAATTGAATTTGCGGCTTCAATACTTTGATCTAAATAAGTTTCTTGCATTAACAGAAGACTAATAACTGACTCTGGGTCATTGGGGTCGAAACCATCATAATTTTTTTCATATTCATCTTCATAAAAGATAACTGCATTTTCTTTTTGGGCCACTTGAAAGTTTCGTTCATTAGCATGTAAACCCAAAACAAAGGTTCCCGCTCCATAAGCAGAAGGTTTTGTAAAAGCATCACAATGCACCGAGATAAATAAATCAGCATCTGCCGTGTTAGCAATATTGGCACGCTGTATTAACTCTATAAAAACATCCGTTTTTCTTGTGTAAATTACCTTTACGTTGGGTAATTTTTCAAGCTCTGCACCAATTTTCAAAACAATTTTTAGGGCAATATCTTTTTCTATATATCCATTCCCTCTATTCCCAGAATCATTACCACCATGTCCCGGATCTAAAACTACTACAAACGGTTTAACTTGTGAATAGAGTAAATTATAATTAAAAAAAGGAGTTATCCCGAATAAAAAAAGGAATACTGTAGCTAAAACATTGGCTTTTTTAAAAGAAAATATGTCAAGTGATTTCAACCAAAAATCTTGAAGCATCCTTAAAATTATCATTAATTTTGGAAGTTTAAAAAACACCCAACAAATTTAGGGTTTATCGTCTTGCAATCAAAGTTAATCCACATAGCATTTATATTGCTTCTTACAAGTTGGTTTTCTGCTTTGGCCCAAAACCAACCCAAAGCCACGCAAGACAAAGCTCTAAAAGATAGTATTGCCCCCAAACCCAAAAAAGATTTACTTCTCGCTAAAGTTAAATATACTGCTAAAGATTGTGTACGTATTGACCGGAAAACCAATAAATTAATTCTATACGATGAGGCAGAACTGTATTATCAAGATATCGAATTACGAGCAGGTATTATAATTTTGGATTATGAGACCAATGAAGTTAATGCTGGACGTATTGAAAAAGATTCCGTTTTAGTTCAATATCCTTATTTCAAACAAGGGTCTAATGAGGTTAATCCTGATTCCATTCGGTATAACTTCGATACCCAGAAAGCATTAATTTGGAATTCTAAATCAGGTCAGAATGGGATGGATATTTTTGCGCGACTAACCAAAAAAGAAAATGATTCAGTATTTTATATTAAAGACGCTCGAGTAACTACTGCTGGTCAACTTATTGGTGATGAGTCTGAAGGGATTGACTATTACTTTAAGATCAGA
>JALRBW010000024.1 GCA_023257625.1 Flavobacteriaceae bacterium
TCCATTTGATTTTGAAAGATTGTATTCAATCGTTTTATCCTCAAGAGTTTTGCCGTTATTAATAAAAATTTTGATTGGCATCCATTCTCCTGCAACAATTAAATCATTAAGACCATCTTGATTTATATCAACCCACTTTGCTTGAGTAATTAACCCTAGATTTTCAAGATTGGGATGTTCAATTTCATTGAAATTATTATTTCCTTGATTCAAAAATAGATGTCCTGAAACTGGAATACCATAAGCTTCCGGATTATACCTTTCTCCTATAAAAATATCAACTAAACCGTCATTATTAAAATCAGCAACTGCAACAGCACCCGTTGGAAAAGGTGTTTTAAATTTAAATGCATTTTCTAAGAATTGAAAGTTGCCCTTTCCATTATTTTCGTAAAAACGATCATTTAATAGCTGATCATAAATTGAAAATGATTTTCCCCCGGAACCAATGTATAAGTCTTTGTCACCGTCATTGTCACTATCAAAAAATACAGCTTTAACATCTTCTGCAGATTTGAAGTTTTCAAAAGGCGCGGTTGATTTTATAAAGCCATTTTTATTAGAACTAAATAAAACAGAGGATTGATTTTTAGCTCCAGTGATAAAAACATCTTCTTTCCCGTCATTATTAACATCAGATATAGCAATATCAGGTCCTTCATTACTAAACATTTGATATAGTAATCTCTCCTTATTAAAATCTGAAAAATTGTTTTCAATATGCTCAAAATCAATTGTTTCGAAAGGAACAATAATCGGTTTTTTTAAAGGAAATGAAAATGTTAATTCTTTATTTATTTCAATCCCTGAGTTAAATTCTAATTTTTGAATAGAATCTGAAGAAAGGTTAAGATGTAATGAGGCTTTCTTATTTGGCCAAAAAACAAAAACACTGTCTATTAAAGTTGTATTTCCAATTCCAAAATGTAATTTTTGGGTCACTGAAGATTGAAAGCCTCTAGATGGAAAATTTTCAAGCATAGCCTGCTTTCCATTCCCATATTTTAAAATTACTTTCGCCCCTATTGCATTTTTATTTTTTTCTTCACCTTTTAAAACAATTTGTAAACTTTTATTTTGCTTACTATTATTTTTATACAAATAGGATGGCATATTAACGTTATTTATTATAATATCTAAGTCTCCATCATTATCTAAATCTGAATATGCTAATCCATTACTAAATGTCTCATTATTAAATCCATATTGTTCTGTGATTTCTTCAAACAAAAAATTACCATGATTTAAATAAACTTGATTTTTTACAGGTGATGATGGTATTATATCTATTAATTTTTTTATTACTTCTTTTTCCGTATTGATCAAATTTGCAATCCTCTCTTGGTTAGACATATAGTTTAAATAATCTCGATCTAATAAATCCTTATAAATTCCATTTGATATAAAAATGTCTTTTAATCCATCATTATTTAAGTCAAACATCATAGAAGCCCAACTCCATTCTGAAGCATCTAACCCTGCAAATCGTCCAATCTCAAAAAACTGATTATTCCCAAAATTTCTTTGAAGCATATTTCTAGGATATTGATAGTGATATCCATTTTTAACTGCTAATTCATGTTTATCCCATGAATCATAAACTGCTTTAGTTTTTTTTCTTTTTAAACTTTTTGGAAGCATTTCAGTAACGAATAAATCTGTTAATAAATCATTATCCAAATCTGCAGAATCGGCCCCCATAGACCCTAATGATAATGAACTAAAATACGTGTCTGATACTTCAGTAAAAGTTTTATCTTGATTATTTATGTATAAATAATCTTTTTCAAAAAAATCGTTAGAAATATAAAGATCAGTCCATCCATCATTATTGAAATCACTTAAAGTTATACCTAACCCAAAGCCAATATCACTACTAAATATTCCCGCTTTTAGAGTAATATCTTTAAATTTTCCTCCTACATTTTCCAAAAGTTTATTGCCTTGGCCATTAGAATCGGGAATTAAACGTTTATCCTTGATTAAATCATATCCACCTACTGTTCTAAAAGAATTATTTAATATATAGCAATCAAGATCTCCGTCTAAATCAAAATCAAAAAAAGCTGCCTGGACAGAAAGTCCTAAAATATCTAAATTGTATTCTTTTGATCTTTCTGAAAATGAAAAATCACCATTATTTATAAAAAGTTCATTATGCCGTTTATTTCCTTCTGGTGGACCTGATTTGCATACATATAAATCTAAAAATCCATCACCATTTATATCTACAAAAGTAGCCCCTGTAGACCAAACACCGGAACAAGCAACGCCAGCTTGCTCTGTTATGTCTTCAAATTGAAAATTCCCTTTGTTTAGAAATAATTTATTATCTACTAAATTTCCAGTAAAGTAAATGTCTTCTAGTCCATCATTATTTATATCACCCACAGCAACCCCTCCACCGTTATAAAAATTTCTGTAGATGTAAGGGTTAAATTCTTCATTGTAGTTTAAAGAATTATTAAAATATAAACCTGAGGAGGAATCAACTAAAGTAAAAAGTTTTTCATTTTCAGCACATGATACAAAAATCATTAAAACTGAAAATGGTATAAATAATGATATGTATTTTAATTTAAACATTCTAAATGTTAAATCAATGTATAATAAAAAGACCTCCTAAAAGGAGGTCTTTTAAAAACTTTTAAGTAAATATTAATATCCTGGATTCTGTTTTAAACTTCCCCCAGAGGCTTGAATTGCTTCAAACGGAATAGGAAAAATGTTTTTTGTTACAGCTGAAGCAGGTTTTTCCCACCAAGAGTCATTATATTTTCCAAATCTAATTAAATCGGTTCTTCTTACAGCCTCTGAGAACATTTCTCTTCCTCTTTCAGCTAAAAACTTTTCAGCATTTAATGAAGTAAAGGCAGAGGCTCCAGCTCTTGCGCGAATAATGTTAGTATCGGCTAAAGCTTTACTCCAATCTCCTGCAGCACGAGCGGCAGCTTCGGCTCTAATTAAATACACTTGCCCAAGTCTTACTAATGTGAAATCATTATCCATGTCTGGACGACCAAATTGTTTGTAACTAAACTTACCTGGTCGAACACCGCACTGACGACATCCATCAGGATATATTTCATTGATATATGGTGTATACTCTAATCGTGGATCACCATCATCAGTTGCATAATCTAATAAATCAGACCCACCATAATCTAATTGAACGCCTTGAATAAAATTAGCTTTTTTTCTAATGTCATTTCCGTCATCGAAATTATTATAGAATTCTTCAAGAGAAGAATAACCATTCCAAGGTTGAGCATCAAAGTTCCATGTCAATTGGCTTGAATAATGAAGTGCCATCATTGCTAAGTTAAATCCACCTGCTGAAGCTTCATCATATTTAACAGACCAAATATGCTCTGGATTACCTTGATTGTTTGGTGCAAATACAGCAGCATATCCTTCCAATACATCAGGATCACTTGACACACCCGCTCTTTTACCTAAATTAGCCACTTTACATCCAGCACCGCAAAGAGTATACCCTCCGTTGTTTATAATATAATCTGCTGCATCATGAGCTTCTTGCCATCTTGCTGTTCCTGTATATACTTCAGCATTTAAATATAACTTAGCAATAATTCCTAAGGCTGCAAATCGATTGATTCGATAGGCATCTTTTGCAGTTCCTAATGGACTATTAGATAAATCCATGTCTGCTGTTATTTTTGAAACACCTATAGCTTCTAATAACTCTGATTCTATAAAACTAAAAGCTTGTGCTCTTGTTGATTGAGGAGCATCTTGACCTGCTGATGTTGGCAATTTAATGTTTCCATATAGATCCATTAACCTCCAAAAGAAGTATGCTCTTAAAGCTTTTATTTGAGCTTTTCCATTGGAATCTAATGTCCCTCCTGAAAGTAATTCATTACACGCATTTACAGCACCATAATGTGAATTCCAGTTATTTAAAACACTAGGGTTTGTTGGTTTATAATTGTGTTGATGAAAGTCGATTAACCATCCTCCATCATACCAGTCACCTCCTTTGGTAGTAACTACCATTTCATCTGAAGTTAGCTCCTGAGCAGAATACCAATTTGTATGTCCACCTGTACCAGTACTTCTCAACTGAGAGTACGCTCCCTCAAGTGCATCTCCACCTTCTCCACCACCACTATCAGTAACTATACCGTTTACGGTAATATCTGAAGTGATTACACCTCTTAATTCTTCATCTAAGTCAGTACATGAAAATACTACTCCGAGAATTAAAGTTAAACTCCAAATTTTTGTTTTAATATTCATAACTATGTGTTTATAAATTGTTTTATAAATTAAAATAATCATCAGTTCTTATAACGAAAGTCTAAGACCAATTGCGAATGATCTTGAAGCAAAATAATCTGCTCTTCTATCAATACCAGGTGCTAATAAAGCATCTGTTCCAACAGCTGCACCCCCATCTGCTTGGTTTCCAGCATCAAAAAACTCAGGTGAAGGATCAGTACCTGTATAATTCGTAATAACGAAAGGTCGATTTGCATTTAAAGAGATAACAGCATTGTCAATTGCACTGTCTGCACCAAAATTGATTTTCTTAGCTATTGTTAAGTTGTCAAGCAAAAAGAAATCAGCTTTTTCTACGTATAATGAACTATATTGTGCTACTGCCAATGAAGGCTCTCTTAGTCTTGTATTCATCTGGTTGTATGAAGTTTGTGAAGGTACATTAGGCTCATAAAAAGCTCTAAAAGTATTAATCAAACTATGTCCAAAAGCTCCTCTGAAAAATGCATTTATAGACCAGTCTCCAAAGGTTACCATATTTGTCCAACCTAATTCTAAATTAGGAAACGCTTGTCCTAAAACTTCTCCATCATAGTCATCTTGTAAAACGTTACCTGAATCAGAGTTAATAGTTCCATCACCATTAACATCTTTAAATGCAGGAGAGCCATCAGGGTTAACTCCTGTAAATACGGGACCAAAAATTTCACCTAAAGGTTGACCAACTTGAACTTTAACCATAGCTACAGCATTTTGACCAGGTGAACCCAAATAACCATATTGAGCTCTATCAAGAACATATGAATCTAAAATATTGCTATTTGATGAAAGTACAACTCCAGTGTTGTAGGAAGCATTATCATTTGATAAAACATCATATCCCAGGGCTAATTCCCATCCTTTTGAAGTTATTTGGCCTGCATTTTCAAATCTTCTATTTACACCATAAACTGTTGCGTCAACTTCACGATCTATAATAAAATCTTTAACCTGTCTATTGTAAATATCAAAATCTATAGATAATGGTCCGTTGTTGAATTCAATACCAATATTGGTTTCTCCTTTTTCTTCCCATTTTAAATCTGGGTTAGCAGCTCTAGTAAGGGCAGTAGCTCCACCTGCAGAACCTCCACCGCTGTAGATGAAGTTTCTACCCTGAACTGAAAGTCCATTTAATGCAGGTAATGAACCAGTGGCTCCATAACCAACTCTAACTTTAAGCTTGTCAAAACCAAGGTCAAAAATAGAGTTGAAATCAGCTCCTAATCCGAAACTAGGGAAAACACCCCATTTATTTCCTTCTCCAAGTTTTGTAGACCCCTCTCTTCTTAAACTAGCGTTTACAAAAATATTATTACTGAAAGTTAAATTCATCCGACCAAAGAAACCAATGATTTTTTCGTCTGGAGAAGCATAACTATTAGCACTTATATATCCATCATTAAGTAAGTCCTGTGAAAATTGGATTGCATCTGAGTAATCTAAAGAATTATCTGGAAAATCTCCTAATCCAAAACCTAAACCGTTTTGATTAATTTGATTGTATGAGTATCCTCCTGTTAAAACTAAATCAGTAGAGCCAAAAGTCTTGTCCCAAGTTCCATATAGTTCATAAACTCGTGTATTTAAATCATAAGTTGAGTGATTAGCAAGTCCTCTTCTAGTTGGACTTACTGCATTTCCTTCAAACAACAAAGTTGTTGGACGATATAATTGTGATTTAGAGGTGGTTCTTTGTTCAGCTGCTCTAAATGTAACATCTAGTGATTCACTCAAGGCTAGGACTGCATTGATATTGTAATTAAAGTCAGTTGAATTTCTAGTATTTCTAGTCTGTTCTATTATTGAAACAGGATTATAACTTCTAAATAATCCCAATTGTTCAAAATAACCTCCATATTGATCAGAATTGAAAGCAAAGGGTGAATCTTTTCCATAAATTGGTGCTGTTGGATTGTAGAATTGAGCAAATTCAAATGCTCTTTCATCACCAATATCAGCATCTCTTTTAGTGTAAGATAAATTAAAATTAATTGATAATTTATCATCTAAAGCTTTTGTTGTTAATGCAGCTCTGGTATTTAACTGGTTGTATCCCGTATTGTTGAGTATTCCCTCAACATCTCTGACATTTGCAGATACTCTATAGGTTGTATTTGCAGTTCCTCCAGAAGCTGATAAGTTATGAATCTGAGTTTGACCTTGACGAGTAATCGCGTCAATCCAATCGGTATCGTTTCCAATATCTGTACCACCATTAGCAAGAAACTCTTGAGCAGATAAAACCGGAATACGGTTAGAAATTGAGCTCACAGAATATTGACCACTATAATCAAATTTTGCTGTTCCTGATTGTCCTCTTTTAGTAGTCACTAAAATTACACCACTGGAACCTCGTGCACCATAGATAGCAGCTGCAGATCCGTCTTTAAGGACAGTCATTGTTTCAATATCATTTGGATCGATATTAGCAAGAGTTGCTCCTGGAACCCCATCTATGACTATTAAGGGAGAAGTATTTGCTCCTAGTGTAGAGATACCTCTTAGTCGAATAGTTGCATCTTCATTAGGGTTCCCCCCTGGTTTATAAATTTGAAGTCCAGCAACTTTACCCTGTAAAAGCTGGATAGCGTCGTTGATAGGTCCTTGATTAAATTCTTCTGCGTCTACTGAAACAACAGCAGAAGTAATTTCTCTTTCACTTTGTGAACCATAACCCGTTACGACAACTTCTTCTAACTCATTATTGGATTGTAAAGTAATTGATAAATTATCTTGATTATTAATGGACACCTCCTGGGAAGTAAAACCAACAAAAGAAATTAAAAGTACATCACTCCCTGATGCTTGAATACTAAATTTTCCATCAAAATCAGTTGTAACACCAACATTGGATCCTTTAACTTGAACCGTTGCTCCTGGCAAAGGTCCATCTTCACTGGTAACAACTCCGCTGATTGTTTGTGCTGAAATTGCAGTGAATGCAAGAAAAGCAAAAACAAACAAAAAATTTTTAATGATTGAGTTTTTCATGTTTGTAGATTGATTAAATAACTCTCAAATTTAAAAAACAAACTTCCAATTAAAAAATTGACACAACTTATTTAAGTAAAAATAGTACTAAATCGTTTTAGTGTTAAATTATTCGTTAAAAGTATTTTTCATAATTTTAAAATTAAAAATGCCATTAAAGTTAAAAGACATAGCAAAAGCTCTTGGTTTGTCGGTAACTACTATTTCTAAAGTTATTAATAACTATCCTGATATAAGTCAAACAACTAAAAAGAAGGTACTTGAATATGTTAAACAAAATAAATACAAACCCAACCTTCAAGCTTCATTCTTAAGAACAAATGAATCTAAACTTGTAGGCATAATTCTTCCCAGTCTTAATCACTATTTTTTTAATAGTGTTCTTGAAGGATTGGTCGATAATGCTATGAAGAATAATTATATGGTCATTGTACTCCAATCAAACGAAAAATATAAAAAAGAAAAAAAACTTGTAGAACAACTCCTCAATTTAAATGTGGATGGCATATTTATAACTGTTTCACAAGAAACTCGAAATTTTGACCACCTTTTTGAAATACAGAAAAATAACAAAACTTTAATATTATTTGATAAAATTGAAAAATCAATTAATTGTTCTAAAGTTATTATTAATGATAAACAAGCAGCTTTTATCGCTACTGAACATTTAATTAAAAGAGGGTGTAAGAAAATTTTACATTTTAGAGGTGGTTTATTACCTCAAATTTCAATAGATCGCTTTTTAGGTTACCGTTCCGCATTAGAACATTATAAAATACCCTATGATCCCAAGCGTGTGTTTATCTGTGAAAATGGAAATGATGACGAGGGATATTTAAATGCAAAAAAGGTTATTGAAGAAGGTATTGAATTTGATGGCTTATTCGCTATTTCAGATTTAATAGCCTTGGGGGCAATACGATATTTTAATAAAAAAAATATTTCAATCCCTGATCAAGTAGCTGTAGTTGGTTTTAGCAATTGGAAAGTATCAAAACTAACTACTCCTACATTAACAACAATCAATCAACCAGGAAAATTAATGGGAGAAAAGATGTTTGACCTTTTTCTTAAAGGATTTAAGGCAAATAAAAATAAGGAAAAAATTAATTTTGAAACCATAATCATCCCCTCCAATTTAATTGTTAGAAACTCTTCATAAAACAATTAAAATTTTCGATAGGCTCCACTCAAATATTGATTAGCTTCTTTTTCTTTAAATTCAGCTTTCTCATTATCCCAATGGAGTGTTTTATTAGGGAATCTTCCTGCGATAACTCCTAATAAAATTGTTTCGGTTAAACGAGCTGAATATGAAAAAGGAGCAGAAACTTGATCCTGACCTAAACAAGCATCTACAAATTGATGATAGTGCTTGGGGGCATCTCTCTCATAATCATTTTTAGTATTACCTAACAAATTATTTGGGTCGTATTTCGAAATATCAATCTCTTGATAGGTACCATTTACAATATGTCGTGGTAATTCCATAAAATGAGGAAGCAATAGACGTCCTTTTTCACCTACAAACATTGCCCCTTGTAATGGAAGTTTATCTTTATTAGGAAGTTTTAAATCTTTATTAGAGCTAGGCACACCTGGACCATCAGACCAAATCCAGGTAAGGTTTTCTGTAGTGTAAGGTGTACCAGGAAAAGTATAGGTTACAGAATTATTTTCAGGAAAACCATAGCCATTTGGTTTTCTACATTCATTTTTTATAGTCAAAGGAACATCTAAACCAAGCGCATTGTAGGGAGTATCAAATATATGAACTCCCATATCACCTAACGTACCACAGCCGTAATCTACTAATTTACGCCAATTACCAGGATGGTAAAAAATAGACTTATATGGGCGTTCCTTTGAAGTGCCTAACCACAAATTCCAATCTAAATGATCAGGAATAGTATCCTCACCTTGAGGTTCAGGGCCATCATAACCCCAATTCTTTGGTGACCAGGCATGTACTGTATGTACTTTTCCTATAATTCCTGACTGAATAAGAACTGTAGCTAATTTATAGTCATAAAATGAATGTACTTGAATTCCCATTTGTGTAATTAACCCTTTTTCATCAGCCATTTTTCTCATAGCTCGTGCTTCAGAAACATAATGTGTAAGTGGTTTTTGACAATAAACAGGTTTATTCATTTCCATTGCCAACATAGAGGCTGGCGCATGAGTATGATCAGGTGTAGAAACTACAACTGCATCAATTTCACTATTCATTTCTTTAAGTAACTGTCTGTAATCTGAAAAGACTTTTGCTTTAGGATACATTTCATGTGCTGCAGCTAAATTTTTAGCATCAACGTCACAAAGTGCTACAACATCAACAGCTTCATGAGATGCGATAGATTTTAAATCTGCGGCACCCATACCTCCAACTCCAATATGTGCAGTTCTTAGACGGGCACCTTTTGATTTTGATGTTAACGCCATTAATGAAGTTGGTAATAAAGCAGACGATGCTACAGCCATAGTCGTTTTAAGAAAATCTCTTTTTTTCATAGAATTTTAAATTATCTTCTTTTGATTTTAATATTGCGAAACCATAAATCACTTCCATGATCTTGAAAACCAATGTAACCAGTTTTAAAGGTACCATAATCTGGTGCATTTTCCCATTTTCCACTGTTTTTTTTCAAATACCAATCTTCAGACCAAGGAACAAAACTTAATACTTTTTTTCCGTTTAACCAGTGCTCTACTTGTTCTGGGGAAAAAATTATTTTTGAAGCATTCCAATTTCCAGGTGGGTTTAATTCCTTTTTACTCTCTGTAACAGGATGCATTGCATAATCTGCCGCAGTTTTTTGTAACGGGTGAAGTTGGCTCGGATTTTCAAAGCCCATTGAGATGTTATATGATACTATATCATGAATCGAGGCATAATTTTGATCATCAATTAATTGATATTCTGGTGCTACTTCTGGCATGCCTGCGTATCCTTCTTGTACATGATAAAAAATTCCACTGTTCCCACCTACAGGTATTTTCCATTCTACGTATAGTTCAAAATTATCAAACATCTCTGCACCATAAATAATATCTCGACTTCCCTTATAATTATAATCTTGCTCTAAAATTTGCTCTGTTTTAAATGTTAAGGTGCTATCAATGATTTTCCATCCTGGAGGCATTTCTTCACCATTGTATGCCCTCCAGCCCTCAAAAGAACTTCCATCAAATAGGTAGTGCCATTCTGGGTCCTTTTTTTTTGAACTACATGAGGAAAATAAAATAGCAAAAGTTAGTAAAGTCATTAATTTTTGAATTGTATTTTTCATTACTTTAAAATAAAATTAGGTGTTTTTCTTTCTAAGGAATTTCATTTAAATCAATAAAAATATTAATTGCTAATTGATTTATTTAGTTTGTATTTCAAAATTTTTCGTAGAATTTAAAAAACCTTTTATAACTTATAAATAAATTACTTGTAAACCCATATATTTGTTAATTAAATACCCAATTATGAAAACATATAAATCTTTCCTACTTTCATTTATTGCAATTTTTGCATTAAATGTACCTTTTTATGCACAAAACTCTCAGAATCCATGGGCTATAGCTGTTGGTGTTGATTTAATAAATTTACAGGGAGACAACACAGATTCTGGTTTAAATTTTGGAGCACCTGCTCTGAGTTTGTCGCGTTATCTTGGTGCCGGTTTTTCAATTGGTGCTCAATATGCCCTTAATAATGTAAAAAATAATAATCAAAACTTAGATTACTCTTCACTAGACGGTGTTGTTAAATATAATCTTGCTGACGAAAATATAATTCCTTACTTGTTTGCTGGTTATGGTTTAGCTCGGTTTAGTGAAAACAATCAAAAAGATGGGCTATTCCCTTCAACAGAAACTAGTCCAAATATATTAGGAGGAATTGGAGTTAATTTTTTCTTAGACAACAATTTTGCCATAAATGTTAGTACGTCATACCGAGGAAAAAGAGAACAACATACATTTAACCATTTACAACACGTTGTTGGTTTAAGTTATAATTTTGGTGCTGGAGATGCAGACAAAGATGGTGTTCCTGATCAAAAAGATGAGTGTCCAGACGTACCTGGATTGAAAGAATTTAATGGATGTCCAGATACTGATGGTGACGGCATTCCAGATAACAAAGATCGTTGTCCTGAAGAAGCTGGCTCCGAAGCCTTTCAAGGCTGTCCTGACTCTGATGGGGATGGTGTTCCAGATATAGATGATCAATGTCCAAATCAAGCTGGGTCTGCTGCAATGATGGGTTGTCCAGATACTGACGGAGATGGTGTAGCGGATAATATTGACCGTTGTCCAACAACTGCTGGCGATCCTGCAAATGGAGGTTGCCCTTGGGCGGATACTGACGGTGATGGCGTACCTGATAAAGACGATAATTGTCCAGATGTTGCAGGTTCTCCTGAAAATAGTGGATGTCCCTCTGAACCAACGGATTTGATTAATTTCATTAATAATGAGGCAAATATAATTCTCTTTACTGCAAGTAGCAGTAATCTAGATGCTTCTGATTTAGCAATTTTAGATACTCTAAAAACACTTCTTGATCAATATGAAGCTGCTCATATTGTAATTGAAGGACATGCCTCTAGTGATGGTAGTGCTTCATTCAATCAAAAACTTTCAGAACAACGTGCTTCTTCAGTTAAAGCCTACCTTGTTGGAAAGGGAATTGATAGTAATCGAATTGAAACTATCGGTTTTGGAGAAACTAAACTTAAAGGTGATAATAATACGGCAAAAGGACGTGCAATCAGTAGAAGAGCAAATATTAATAGAAGAGCTTCTATTTCTGTAAATTAAAATATTAATAAACTATAAAAAACCTTCTCAAATTGAGAAGGTTTTTTTTTACATTTAACTGACTAAACCTAACTATATGAAAACTTTATTCTACACGTTTTTCTTTATATCCATTTTTTGTTTTGCTCAGAAAAGAACAATTCCTATTGACACTTTAGTAATTACAAATCACACCACAACAATAAAAGGAAAAACTATAAACTATCAAGCACAAACAGGCACTCAACCTGTTTGGGATGAAGATGGAAACCCTATAGCTACATTATTTCACACATACTATAAAAGAACGGATGTCAAAAATGAATCAGAACGACCAATAATTTTTTCATTTAATGGAGGTCCCGGATCAGCATCAGTATGGATGCACATTGCTTATACAGGTCCTAAAATTTTAAGAATTGACGATGAAGGTTATCCTGTGCAACCCTATGGTTTTAAAAGTAATCCTAATTCAATTTTAGATGTCGCAGATATTGTTTTTATAAATCCAGTGAATACTGCCTACTCAAGAATGTTGAAGGTAGATGGTAAATACCCTGATCGCAAACAGTTTTTTGGAATTAATGAGGACATTAAATATTTGGCAGAATGGATGACCACTTTTGTGAGTAGAAAACAACGATGGGAATCTCCAAAATATATCATTGGTGAAAGTTATGGTGGCACTCGTGTGATGGGATTGTCAGCCGCTCTTCAAGAAAATGAGAGGATGTATCTAAATGGAGTCATTATGGTTTCACCTGCTGATTATAAAGTTATTAGTGTGGGCGGCCCAGTTTCTTCTGCTTTAAATCTACCTTATTACGCTGCTGCTGCTTGGTTTCATAAACAACTCCCTTCTGATTTACAGCAAAAAGATTTGACCGACGTGCTTCCAGAAGTTGAAGACTTCACTATTTCAAAACTTATACCTGCACTTGCTAAGGGAGGTTTTATTTCCAATGAAGAAAGAAATGAAATAGCTGCACAAATGGCCCGCTACTCAGGCCTATCTGAATCTTCAATTCTTCAAAATAATTTAGATGTACCCACAGCATTTTTTTGGAAAGATTTATTACGTCATGAGGGAAAAACTATCGGAAGATTAGATTCACGATACTTAGGTATTGACAGAAAAGATAGTGGTACTCGACCAGATTATAGCGCAGAACTTACTTCATGGGAACATTCATTTACTCCCGCAATAAATCATTATATAAGAAAAGAATTAAAATTTGTGACAGATACCAAATACAACATTTTTGGAGTTGTACGTCCATGGAATAATGATAATGATAACGTGCGTGAAGATTTAAGAAGAGCCATGGCAGAAAATCCATACTTGAAAGTACTTATACAGTCAGGGTATTACGATGGTGCTACAAACTATTTTAATGCAAAATACACCATGTGGCAAGTTGATCCAAGTGGAAAATTAAAAGATCGTTTTTACTTCGAAGGATACCGTAGTGGACATATGATGTATTTACGAAATGAGGACTTAATTAAAGCCAATGAAGACTTACGTATTTTTATTCAGAATACAAGTTACATAGGAACCTCTGCGAAGTATTAAATATCACATCTTCTGACCGCATCTTCTAATGAATCGATCCCTTGATTGGCTTTCTCTCGGGGGATAAATTCTTGAGCTACAAAGCCAGTAAATCCTGTTTTCAATATGGCTCCCATAATCGCAGGATAATACAATTCTTGGGATTCATTAATTTCATGTCGTCCAGGTACACCAGCGGTATGATAATGACCAATAAAGGTGTGGTTTTCTTCAATTGTCCGAATAACATCGCCCTCCATAATTTGCATATGATAGATATCATATAATAATTTAAAGTTATCTGAATCTAAGGCTTTACATAGAGCAACACCCCAATCTGTATGATCACACATGTAATCATTATGATCAACTTTTGAATTTAAAAGCTCCATTTGAAGTACAACCCCTTTCTTTTCCGCATGTCCGAGAATACGTTTTAATCCTGTTTCACAATTGATAAGCCCTTGCTCATCATCCATACCTCTTCGATTACCGCTAAAACATATTAAATTTTTAAATCCAGCCTTTTCAACTAAATCAATATGATCAATGTAACGCTTAACAAGCGTATCATGAAATTTCGGGTCATTGAACCCATCGACTAGATTAAGTTCCGCACCCCAACACATGGTAGCTTCTAATCCATATTTTTTAAGAATGTCCCAATCTTCTGGACCTGTTAAATCAATGCCTTTTAATCCAATTCGTTGAGCTTCTTTAGCAAGTATTTCTAAAGAAATATTCCCATAGCACCATCGACAAACAGAATGATTAATATTCCCTTTCAAGGGAAGTTTATTTTGATTTGAATTTGATTTTAAATTAGGGAATACTATTGCAGAAGAGCCTAAAGCCATCGTTTTAAGAACATTTCTTCTATCCATTTTATTTGCTTTTTTCATTTTTAATTAAACTAAAGGATTTTAAAACTTTTAATACTTATTTACTCTTTGAAATTAATTGTTGTTCCCATTTCCATGCGCTTAGAAGTGCTTCTTCAAGGGTATACTTTGGTTTCCATTTCATGGTATGAGTTATTTTTTTTGTTGAAGCATATGCCGAAACGGTATCTCCTGCTCTAGGTGCCGATATGGTATAGGGTACTTTTAGTCCTGTAGCCCTTTCAAATGCAATGATTAACTCTAAAACACTTACTCCATTACCTGTACCTACATTAAAAACTTCACAAGATTCTACATTCATATCCTTTAAAAGATAAACTAAACTATCAATATGAGCTTGAGCCAAATCCATAACATGAATGTAGTCACGTATACAAGTTCCATCAGGAGTATCGTATTGATTACCAAAAACATTTAATATTGGACGAATACCAGCTACAGTTTGAGTTAGATAAGGAACTAAATTTTGAGGAACTCCTTTAGGTTTTTCACCTATTTTACCTGAAGGATGTGCACCAATAGGATTAAAATATCGTAATAAAATAGCTTTGAAACCCTTACTAGATTGGCATGTATCCCGAATAATTTCTTCGCCCATCTTTTTAGTGTTCCCGTAAGGAGATACGGCAGGTTGTAATGGAGCGCTTTCATCAATAGGAAGCTCCTTAGCTTGACCATAAACAGTACATGAAGAGCTAAAAATAAATGGAGTATTTGTAACTGAAGCGCATGAAAGAATATTAATTAATCCTGTGATATTGTTTTCATAATATTTTAATGGCTTTTTAATGCTCTCTTCAACTGCTTTATAGGCTGCAAAATGTATTATGCCATCAAAAGGACCATGCATAGTAAAAACCTGTTGAAGGGCTATTTTATCTCGAACATCCACAGCTTTAAATTCAGGAGATTTTCCAGAAATAGCCTTTATACGCTCTAAAACATCTTCACTAGAATTATCTAAATTATCTAAGCATACAACGGCATATCCACTACTTAAAAGAAGAGTAGTCACATGCGAACCAATATACCCCAAACCACCTGTTACTAGTACCTTCAATGAAATTAGATTAATGCCCAACCCTCACGGTATGAACGTCCAACAAATTGATTTGCCTCCTCAAGGTTAGTGATTTTCATGTTATCTCCATCCCAAAGAAGTTTTTTACGTCCTATAAATTCATTTTGACCGGTGTTATTTTGTTTTTGCAATAGGTAACTTCGAATAGCAATATTGCCCATCAAAACTGTTTCGGTTAAAGGTCCTGAATAATCAAAAGAGGAAGTTAACGCTTGATGTTCAGTGCTATTGAATCCAGCTTTACATGCTTCAACCCAACTTTTTTGATGGCCATATTCTGGTTCAGTAACAGTAGGTTTATTAGCACTAATTACTGGCTCTCCCTTAACATAGAGCTTAGGATCTTGACCATAATAGTTACATGTAATAATTCCTTTATCTCCCATCATAATTACTCCATTGGGTTCAATATCAACTTCAGTTGGTAATTCATCTGGATGAACCGGTTTTATTCCCCCATCAGTCCAAATCATTTGAATTGAACTTTCATTTTTTTCTGTGGCATCAAAATGTAAAGAAACATATGTAGAAGCAGGGCATCCCTCAGGATAATAATCAGGTGTCCACATTTGAGTGTAAAGAGACCCTATGCTACATTCAACATCGGTAGGATATCTAAGTCCTAAAGCTTTAAAAGGTATATCAATTAAATGACATCCCATATCCCCTAAAGCTCCAGTACCAAAATTCCACCAACCTCTCCAGTTAAAAGGATGTAAATTTGGAATGAAAGGGGTTTCCTTTGCAGGACCCAACCATAAATCCCAATTTAACGTATCGGGCTTTTGTGATTCATCGGCACTGGGCATTGCTATCCCTTGTGGCCAAACAGGTCGGTCAGTCCATACATGAACTTTTCGAATAGTTCCGATTCGTTTTTCACTAATCCATTTTTGAATTTCCAATTGCTCAGGATTAGATGCACCCTGATTTCCCATCTGAGACACAATTTTTTGTTCTCTAGCCATTTCAGTTAAGAGACGAGCTTCGTAAATGTTGTGTGTTAATGGCTTTTGTACATAAACATGAATTCCTCTTTGCATTGCGTATACAGCAGCAGCAGCATGATTATGATCTGGAGTTGAAATTGTGACAGCATCAATATCTTTTTGTTTGTCTAACATTTCCTTAAAGCTTTCATAAAAAGTGGCTTTAGGAAATCGTTTAATTGAATCTCCAATTCTATTTCCCCCAGATCGATCAACATCACATAAAGCAACGACGCGTTCACGTCCCTCAATTGAAGCATTTCGAATATCACTAGAGCCCTTTCCTCCCACGCCTATACCCGCTAGTGCAAGTTGATCACTGGGTGAGGTATATCCCACGCCTCCTAAAACATGTCTGGGTAGAATCATAATTGAAGAAGCCGCTAATCCTTTTTTTATAAATTTTCTTCGTGGATGTGAAATGTTTTTAGATGCCATACAATCAAGTTTTTTCAAATTAAGTTGAAATTACAAAAAAAAGATGGACTTCTAGATTCAAACTAGGGAACAATAAATTGTCCTTTCCAATCATTTGAGCGAAAAAATTTTGCCCTTAGATGATATGGTTTTTGAATCTTTAAATATTCAATTTCCTGAGCTTGGAATAAAAGTTTTCTAAAATGTGTTCCTTCCTTTCCATACGTTATTGCTTCAGGTGTATTAATTACAAAGCCTGGAGCTGGTTTTATTGTATAGTCTCGCTGACTTTTAGGAGATAAGTTTTTAAAAATTTTAACTGAATTCTGAATTTCTAAAATTGTACAACTTACTCTTATTTGTAATTGCTCTTTGGAATGATAAAACAACAATTGAGCTTTAGGCTGCAGGGTTAACTCTTTTATTTTTTCTGTTCGAGTGTCAGTATAAATGGTAAAAACTAAATTTATAGAATCAAAGTTTCTCAACACTACTGTTCTTAATTGAGGAAAATGATTAGGAACTGAGGTCCCTAAAACCAAGTAACGAAATGGATGTCTAGTCTCTTTAAGGGCTTTTGAAAAATGTGATAAAGCATCTTCGAGAAGCGTTTCAATAGCTACCATTTAACGTTGTGTAATTTTAACCAAGTTGCAGTTCGTTCAACTGCATTTTGTTGAATATTTCCCCAAAACAAATTGATATCAGCAAAATGATAATTTTTAATAAAGGATAAAAATATCCTTTTTGGCACTTTGGGAACACTTGCCCATAACATTCCATCGATACACTCTACAGAAAGGCTATTGGGGTATACTTTTTTATTGGAATACAATACCCCCATATGGGAAGATTTTAATCCAAACTTAGACTCGTCCCATGTTATCGGATTAGTCACAACTCCTCCTTTATACCATTTTTCATATCGTTTTGGCAAATTATTTTGTTTGTAAGTATTCCAACTGACGAATCCTCCTACAGATTCAGGAGATTTAAGTGGAGCAATATGAGTAAACTCAGAAGGTTTAATTTTCACGCCGATTAAATAAGCAGCAATTAATTTTGATTGTAATAATGTCCCGTCAAAAAATTCCTTAACTAAACGCTTTACATGTAATGAACCTTGACTGTGAGCAGCCAAAATTATAGGTTTATCATTGTTATAGTGGGCTAAATAATATTCAAATGCCCTTTTTACATCTTGATAAGCTAATTCTCCAGCCTCTTTCCCTTGTTCAGCATAAGGGTCGACAAAAATACGGTAATGCGCTTGTCTATAAAAGGGTACATATAAGTTTGCCGCTTGGGTCCAAGCAGATGACTGAAAAGCTACAGCACTTGATATAACTTGATCTCTGATTTTTTGATCCATAACATCTGCATTCCACCTAGAATCATTTTTTGAAGAAAACAAGGTGGGATAAATAAAAAATACATCCGCGGGACGCTCCTGATAGCGACCCACAACTTCTTCTAAAGGTTTTGGCCACCTTGAAGGAAGTACTGCCCAATTTGATGCATCACCATAATTTGGAGTTTCTGGAGAAGTTTTTATATCAAAATCCTGAGTTTGATAAGTAGATTTACATGAAAGGAATAAAGGAATTAAAATTCCCAAAAAATAAATTTTCACGTTGCATTTTCTTGTAAAGATAGAGAATATTAGATAGATGAAATAATAGAACCCTCTACCCTTATTGCCTTTTGGAATAAAAAAAGAATACTTAATTTAGCCTCACTTTAAAAAAAAAAAATGAAAAATACATATCTCATAATAACTACTTTATTTCTTTTTACCTTTTCACAGTGTAAAAA
>JALRBW010000011.1 GCA_023257625.1 Flavobacteriaceae bacterium
TCCCTTGTAAATGTCAACACTAAAAATGGTAGCGGCACTATTCAATACACTGTTAAATGTACTCAAAACGGCACCCATTACAATTGCGGCAAAAAGACCAATAAAACCAACGGGCAATACTTTTTTTATTAATTCGGGATAGACTAAGTCTTGATTATCGTAAAGGCTATCACCGTAGTAATAAAAACCAATAACACCGGGAAGAATAATGATTAGGGGAACTAAAATTTTTAATACTCCGGTATACAATAATCCTTTTTGTGCTTCAGCTAGATTTTTAGCCCCTAGGGCACGTTGAATAATGGTTTGATTCATGCTCCAGAAATACAATTGATTTATTATCAAACCCGTAAAAAGAACTTCAAAAGGCAGTACAGAATCTGAAGCGCCAATCACGTTAAATTTTTCAGGCGCATGCCCATAGACAGTCTGTAGCCCGTTCCACAGATTACCTTCTCCAATTTGATATAAAGCTATGGAGGGAATTGCCAATCCACCAATAAGTAACCCATACCCATTTACTGTATCTGAAACGGCTACGGCTTTTAGTCCTCCAATAATAGCATAGCACGCCCCAATACAACCTATGGCAATAACCGTAAGTGTAATTCCTTTTTGTTGGGTAACGCCTAGGACCTCAGAAACATTAAAAATACTTTCAAGATTAAGCGCACCCGTATACAATACAATTGGCAATAAAGTAACTACAAACGAAATCATTAGAAAAAAGGCTACCAACGTTCGTGTTGCTTTATCAAAGCGTTGTTCCAAGTATTGTGGAATGGTGGTAAGTCCCATTTTTAAGTATTTGGGAATAAAGTAAAGTGCAGCTACTACTAAGGCCAAGGCAGAGGTTACCTCCCAGGCAATAATGATAAATCCATTTTTATAGGAAGAACCGTTCATGCCAATCAAATGTTCAGTAGAAATATTGGTTAGCAACATGGAACCGGCAATAACAATACCGGTCAAACTTCGTCCCCCAAGAAAATAGCCATCGGTAGAACTTAAATTTTCTTTTCGAAGGGTGTACCAAGAATATAAGGCTACAAAAAGGGTATATCCTATAAAGGTGAGTAAGATGAACATTGGGTTAGTTATTTATTATTTCTGAAAGGCAAACGACTCTGTTTTCTTCAACTGAACGCTGGGCGGCAATACTTATGGCCATACTTTGAAGTCCTTCTTCAGCACTAACAGGAGAGGGCCCTCCCTCAGAAATATACTTTAAAAAAGCCCCCATTTCTAAACGGTAGGAAGCTTCATAACGTTCCATAAAGAAGGGAAGTAATGTTGGACTGTGAAATCCTTGTGTATCTGAATGGTATTCAAATGTTGCTGTTGGATTTGTAGCGCCCCAAACTCCTTTTTCACCAAACACTTCAATGCGTTGATCGTATCCATAGGCTGAATTTCTACTGTTGTCAATAGTCACAAGGGTACCTTTTTTAAATCGTAATGTGGTAATGGCAGTATCAACATCATGAAATGCTTTCAATCGAGGTTCTCCTAAAACTGCAGCTTCAGTATATACGGTTTCTACTTCATCGTCAAGCAGATAACGCGCCATATCAAAATCATGAATGGCCATATCTAAAAATAAGCCACCTGAGGTTTTGAGATACTCTACTGGAGGAGGACCAGGATCTCGACTAGTGATACGAAGCAGATGAGGGGTACCTACTTTTCCGGTTTGAAGAGCGTCTTTTAGCCTACAGTAAGTCGGATCAAACCTCCGATTAAAACCCAGCATAAAAGGAATGTTTGCCTTTTTTATGATTTGGACTACCTTTTTAACCACAGAAAAGGACAAGTCTAGGGGTTTTTCACAAAAAATGGCTTTTCCCGCCTTGGCCGCTTGTTCAATATGAGTAGCATGAAACCCTGTGGGTGAGGCGATAATAATGGCATCGAGATCAGGGTCTTGCACAAGGGAAGTGAAATCATTATAAAATCGAGAGACACCACAACGTGCAACCCACTGCTTCTTTTCAGGGTGTACACGGGCAGCTGCAATGACCATGCAATTAGGGAAGTGATGCGTGGCATGAGTAAGATGAACTTTGCCAATTCTTCCCAACCCAATGATTCCTAAGTTTATTGTTTTCAATGGTAATTTCGTTATCTCTTAGTTTTAAAGATACAGATTTAATAGCCAATGCGTTTATTGGTTTTACGATCTTTCATCCTCCCAAATCAACACCTCATTTTTTCGGTCGGTAAAAAAGCCAGAGCATTTTCCATCGCCCATTCCCGTTATCCCCCCATCAGGATGGCAAATTAGGGTACAATTCTCATCATGCAATTCACTAAAAACATCGCAGCAGTATTGAGGAAAAAAATAAACAATTTTCCCTTGGTACTCATATTGATAAACTTTTGCTGGCGGATTCCGAACCTCTTCCTTTTTTATGGCTTCTATTTTTTGTGCTATGCAGCCGGGAATTGTATTAGAAGATACTTCTTTGTTACAATTTAAAAGTAGAAGTATGAGAAATAGGGAAAAGAAGGGTGGCTGTTTCATGGAAGTTTTAGTTCATAATTTTTTGACGACATAGGTCACTATTCCCCAAATAATCAATTCATTTTCTTCGGTAACTTTAATGGGCGGATATTTTTTATTTTCAGGCATAAGGTAAATGCAGTCAGCTTCTACTTTAAGCCGTTTCACAGTAAATTCACCATCGATAAAACATACTGCAATTTTATTGTCTTTAGGTTCAAGGCTCCGGTCAATGACCAACAAATCTCCATCATCTAAACCAGCTCCTTGCATTGATTCACCTGAGACACGGGCATAAAAAGTTGCCGCTTCGTTGCGCACCACTTCCTGATCAATGCTAATGCGTAATTCTTTAAAATCATCTGCTGGCGATGGAAAACCTGCAGAGATTCCTTCTTGTGCCCAGTGCAATGTTTTTTGGTGCTCTTTATCAGGTTGGAAAAAATGTAAAGAGGGTGTTTTCATTCTATTATTTTACCGTAATGATTTCTTTAATTTCGGTAGTAAAGCGTTTTGATAAGTGTTCTTGTTTCATTTTCCAAGTATGGTTTAAGTCTTGGTTGGCTAATTTCATTCGATAAGGGCCAAATCGTTTATGTATACGGTCTAACGCTTGCATCAAAGCGTGGTGTTTTGCATGTTTTTCTTCAAACAGCGTCAGTTGACGGGTAGCAGTTGGTACTAGTCCCATTACCATGACTCCGGCTTTTTTATACTTAATTCCTTCCCTAAAAATATGACGTAGCCCTTTAACCGCATATTGACTTAACAAAATACTGGAACTGCTGGCATAGGGTAATGTAAGTACACAACTGTTTTGGTAGGGTACTGTTCCGGCTTTGTGGGGGTCGCTACGAACAAATACCAACAAGGCATGACAGCTGCTGCTTTGCTTTCGCATTTTTTCAGCACAGCTACTGGCAAAGGTTGAAACGCGTTCTTCCAAGTCAGAAAATTTACTTAATGTTCCTTCAAAACTACGAGTAGTAGCGATTCCCTTTTTTGGGGGTTGCATTTCTTCAAGTTGAATAAAAGGAAGACCCTGTAGGTCTTTTTTGAGACGAAGTCCTAAAACGCTCATGTGCTTTTTAACCCAAGTATCTGGAAGGTTAACAAAGTCTAAGGCTGTTTTCACACCCAGCTCTTCTAGGCGCTTCCGGTGCTGACGCCCCACACCCCAAACCTCACCAATAGCAGTCCACTTTAAGGCTTTTATCCGCTTTTCATCAGTGTCGATACAATACACGCCTTGTGTTTTTTCGACATACTTTTTGGCAATTTTATTTGCAATTTTAGCAAGGGCTTTGCTTGGAGCAATCCCAACAGAAACAGGAATGCCAGTCCATTGGCGCACTTGTTTACGCAAACGATGCCCCTGTGCAGAAAGGTCATAAAAGCCAAATCCCTTAAATTGTAAAAATGCTTCGTCTATACTGTACACTTCGAGGTGTGGAGTATACTGCTCTAAAATAGACATTACCCGACTACTCATATCGCCATAGAGAGGATAATTGGAGGAAAATACCTTCACTTTTTTTTCGCGAAACAAGGCTTTGTACTGAAATGCGGGTGCTCCCATTGGAATGCCTAATGCTTTAGCTTCGTTACTACGTGCAATAACACATCCGTCATTATTCGAGAGAATCACGATGGGTTTTCCTTCCCATTGAGGTTGAAAAACCCGCTCGCAAGAGGCGTAAAAATTGTTACAGTCAACCAGTGCAAACATGGTCAAAAGGTATTAAAATGTTTACGGAAATGCGATAGAATTGCCAAAAAAAAAGTGTCCTTTTTATCCGAAACAAGAAGATGAAAAAACCCAAAAGTAAATGCGCTATTTTTTCTAAAATTGAGAATCACTTTGGGCAAAAGTTGTAATTTTGACAGATGGATTTTAGAAGAAATCACTTCAATGGATAATTATTCGTTTCTAAACGCTGCGCATACCGCTTATTTTGCAGAGCTATACGACCAATATTTACAAAACCCCGATAGTGTTGAGCCTAGCTGGAGAGCCTTTTTTCAAGGATTTGACTTTGGAATGGAGAGCAATACTTCGGTAGCAAATTTAACAGCTACAGAAGTTCCAGAGCAGCTGCAAAAAGAATTTAAAGTAGTAAAATTAATAGAGGGTTATCGATCACGAGGGCATTTATTTACTAAAACTAATCCCGTTCGAGAGCGACGAAAATACACTCCCACGCTAGATATTGAAAATTTTGGACTATCAGAACAAGACCTTGAAACGGTATTTAATGCAGGAGATACAATGGGAATTGGCCCAAGTACTTTACGTGAAATTATTCAACACTTACAGCGGATATATTGTGATTCGATTGGAATTGAATACATGTATATTCGTGATCCGGAAAAGGTCAATTGGATTCAACAGCGACTAAATATAAATGACAATCACCCTAATTTTAGTACAGAACAAAAGAAGCACATACTGAATAAACTCAATCAGGCAGTTAGTTTTGAAAATTTTTTACACACTAAATATGTTGGTCAAAAACGATTTTCACTTGAAGGAGGAGAGTCGTTAATCCCCGCTTTAGATGCAGTAATTGAATCGGCTGCAAACCAAGGAGTAGAAGAGTTTGTAATGGGAATGGCCCACAGAGGTAGATTGAATACTTTAACAAATATTTTTGGCAAATCAACTAAAGATATATTTAGTGAATTTGACGGAAAAGATTATGAAGAAATGGTCTTTGATGGTGATGTTAAGTATCATCTAGGATGGACGTCACAACGCGTGACGGATAACGGAAAGAAAATTAATATGAATATTGCCCCGAATCCATCCCACCTTGAAACAGTAGGTGCTGTAGTGGAAGGTATTACAAGGGCAAAACTTGAAAATAAGTTTAAAGGGGATACTCATAAAATACTTCCTATTATTGTACACGGAGATGCCGCCATTGCTGGTCAAGGGTTACCCTATGAAATTGTTCAGATGGCATCCTTAAAAGGCTATAAGACAGGAGGCACTATTCATATAGTTGTTAATAATCAGATTGGATTTACCACTAATTATCTTGATGCTCGCTCAAGTACCTATTGCACTGATGTGGCAAAAGTTACACTTTCACCTGTTTTACATGTTAATGCCGATGATGCTGAGGCTGTTGTTCACGCAACGCTTTTCGCTTTAGATTATCGTATGCGTTTTGAGCGTGATGTTTTTATTGACCTTTTAGGTTATCGAAAATACGGACATAACGAAGGTGATGAGCCTCGTTTTACACAACCAACCTTATACAAGGCCATTGCTCGTCATCCCAATCCAAGAGATATTTACGCAAATCAACTCATTGCCAATGGAGTAATTGATGATCAATACGTTAACTTTCTTGAAGAAGAATACAAAGCCGTTTTAGAGCATAATTTAGAGGATTCCAAAAAAATTGAAACTACGGTAATAACTCCTTTTATGGAGGACGAATGGAAGGATTTTGTACGTGTGGATGAAAAAGTAATGAGTGAACCCATTACTACCGCTGTGGATGCAAATCAGTTAGACTTGGTGGCAAAAGCTATAACCACCTTACCTGAAGGGCTTAATTTTTTAAGAAAAATTGAACGTCTTTTAGAGGATCGCAAAGCCATGTATTTTGAAAACGACAACTTGGATTGGGCTATGGGTGAACTTTTAGCGTATGGCACTCTACTGCTCGAAGGACACAATGTTAGGCTTTCTGGACAAGACGTTGAACGGGGTACTTTTTCCCATCGTCATGCGGTCATTAAAACAGAAAATGCTGAAGAAGAGATAGTGTTGCTCAATCAAATTCAACCCGAAAAACAAGGTCGTTTTTCTGTTTACAATTCTTTATTATCAGAGTATGGAGTAATGGGATTTGATTATGGGTATGCCCTTGCAAGCCCAAAAACATTGACCCTTTGGGAGGCTCAATTTGGTGACTTTTCAAATGGAGCCCAGATCATGATTGACCAATATCTATCTGCGGCAGAAGACAAGTGGAAATTACAAAACGGATTAGTGTTATTGCTTCCCCATGGTTACGAAGGACAAGGGGCTGAACATTCTTCAGCTCGAATGGAACGCTACCTTCAATTATGTGCAAAAGACAATATGTTTGTGGCAAATTGTACCACCCCTGCTAATTTGTTCCACTTGCTTCGACGTCAAATGAAGACTAATTACCGAAAACCCTTGGTAGTATTTACACCTAAAAGTTTATTACGTCATCCACAAGTGGTTTCCCGAAAAATTGAATTTACCCATGGACAATTTCAGCCTCTACTTTCAGATAATGAAGTTAATAATCAAGAGGTAACCTCTGTTGTGTTCTGTTCAGGAAAATTTTATTATGATTTGTACAAGTTCAGAGAAGAACATAATCGATTTGATGTTGCACTAATTCGGTTAGAACAACTTTTTCCCTTACCTGTATCTGAAATTGAAACTGAATTAACGAAATACCCCAATGCCAAAGAAAAAGTTTGGGCACAAGAAGAGCCAAGAAATATGGGAGCTTGGAGTTATTTACTTTTACAATATCCTAAAGCCTCTCAGTTTAGGCCTGCAACACGCCGATATTATGGAGCCCCAGCAGCAGGAAGTGCAACCCGTTACCAACGTCGTCATCAACAAGTAATTGATTACGTTTTTGATCCTACAAAAGATAACTTTATACAACAAGCAAAGAAATAATTCCATGATTTTAGAAATGAAAGTTCCTTCACCGGGTGAATCTATAACAGAAGTTGAAATAGCTCAATGGTTGGTTTCTGATGGTGATTATGTTGAAAAAGACCAAGCTATTGCTGAAGTAGATTCAGACAAAGCCACTTTAGAATTACCTGCAGAAGTAAGCGGTACCATTACCCTAAAAGCTGTTGAAGGAGATGCAGTTGCAGTTGGTGCTGTAGTATGTTTAATAGATACAGAAGGAAAAGCACCCAAAGGGAATGTCGAAAAATTATCAGCTGTCAACACGACCAAGGTTACGTCAACTTCTCCTCAAGAAGTTACAACAATTACACCTACTTATGCTGCTAATACACCTTCGCCAGCAGCTAAAAAAATCATGGAAGAAAAAGGAATCGCACCTCATTCTATTTCAGGGACAGGTAGAGGCGGGCGCATTACCAAAGAAGATGCCGTAAAGGCTACACCTGCAATGGGTTCTGCTCCAGAATGGGGAGAGCGTGGGCAAAAAAGAGAAAAGCTGTCAATGTTAAGACGAAAAGTAGCTGAACGTTTAGTAGAAGCTAAAAATGAAACGGCTATGCTTACTACTTTTAATGAAGCAGATATGTCGTCCATTTTTAATGTTCGAAACCAGTATAAAGATACTTTTCAAGAAAAACATGGCGTAAAATTAGGCTTCATGAGTTTTTTTACCAAAGCAGTAGTTCGAGCACTATCAATTTATCCGGACGTTAATTCAATGATGGATGGGGACTACAAAATAGCTTTTGACTATTGTGATATCAGTGTTGCAGTATCAGGTCCAAAAGGGCTTATGGTTCCAGTGGTTCGTAACGCAGAAGCCCTCTCATTTGCTGGTATAGAACAAGAAATTGGACGATTAGCTATCCGCGCACGCGAAGGAAAAATAACTGTTGATGATATGACCGGAGGTACCTTTACCATTTCGAATGGAGGGGTTTTTGGATCGATGTTATCCACTCCAATAATCAACCCGCCACAATCAGGGATTTTAGGAATGCACAATATAATTGAACGTCCTGTAGCCATTAATGGCAAAGTAGAAATTCGTCCGATGATGTACTTGGCACTTTCTTATGATCATCGCATTATTGATGGTAGAGAATCAGTTGGTTTTTTGGTAGCCGTAAAAGAAGCACTTGAAGATCCTATTGAGCACATCATGGGAGGAAATATAAAGAAAGCGTTTGATTTATAACCACAGCTTTTGGGTAGCATAATCTAGTATGCTTTTGTTTTTAGTAAAAAAATCGGCACCTAAAATACCATCTATTGATTGACACCCTTGCGAAGCAAGGGTTTGGTTGACATGATTCAAGTCTAACAAAACAAAAGAAAAAAATCCAACAGGATGAATTCCTATTTGCAAACTGGCCTTTTTTGTTGAAATTGCTTTTAACTTATCTTGACTTGCACTTGCCGCATCAAACGGATCTCCTTTACACTCCAATTGATAATGATCTTTGAGATTCCAATGTATACAACTATTTGATGCCCCTGAATCGAGTAATAAAATGGCAGAAAATCCATTAATTTTCGCTTTGCACAATAAGTGATTAGTTTTACTTTTTTTTAGGGCTACAAATCGATCTTTCATATTTCAAAGGTATGCGTTCTCTATTTTATATCATATCGCTGAACATTTACCTATTTTTACATCAAAATTTTAAATCAACATTTTTGATTGACACCCATACTCATTTATACGCAGAGGCCTTTGACAATGATCGTGAGGAAGTTATTACTGCTGCACTAAATGCTGGAGTGTCTAAGTTTTACCTCCCTGCTATAGACAGCTCGTATGTGCAGAAAATGTATGCAATTGAAAAAAAATTTCCACAAGCTATTCGTTTGATGGCTGGGTTGCATCCAACTCATGTCAAAGAAAATGTGGAAGAAGAACTAAATAAAGTAAAAATACAACTTCAAAAAAGAAATTTTAGTGCCATAGGTGAAATTGGCATTGACTTATTTTGGGATAGAACATACATCAAAGAACAACAAGATGCTTTTTCCATTCAAATTGAATGGGCAAAACAATACAAGCTCCCTATAGTTATCCATTGTAGGGATGCTTTTGAAGAGGTCTTTGAAGTTTTAGAAAGCCATAAAGATGATCAATTGTTTGGTATATTTCATTGTTTTGCAGGTACTGAGGAGCAGGCATTTCGCGCCATTGCTTTGCAATTTAAATTAGGAATTGGAGGGGTAATAACTTTCAAAAATGGGAAAATTGATAAATTTTTACATCGGTTGCCCATAGAATCTATAGTATTGGAAACAGATGCTCCATATTTAGCTCCGATACCTCACCGTGGAAAACGAAATGAGAGCGCCTATCTTCCGATAATTTGCAATAAAGTAGCAGAATGTTACGGCATATCAATTGGTGAAATTGAAGAAATTACAAACCAAAATGCATATGCTGTTTTTGGAAAATAAAAAAGCTTATAAAAAATTATTTTTTTATTTTTTAAAAGATAATTTTTCGCTTTATTTGAGATGTAATTTTAGAGAGGTGGCCGAGTGGTCTAAGGCGCACGCCTGGAAAGTGTGTATTCCAATTGCATTGGAATCGAGGGTTCGAATCCCTTCCTCTCTGCAAAAATTATAATCGTGTATAATTTTTTTTATCTTTAACCGCATTAATTAAATGAACAAACATTAGTAAAAATGAGAAAACTATTTATTGCCCTTACTTTTTTGGGTTTTATGGCTACTGCCAATGCAACTATTGCAACTCCTAATTCAGCTACTACAATGGCTTCAACACTTGTCCAAGATGCAGATGATGCTCCCGCAGAGTCAGCCTCTTTTACACAGGAGTTAAAAAAACGTTTTATTGAAGGTGGTCCTGGATTTATGGGGATCGTATTGATCTGTTTGATATTGGGATTAGCAATTGCTATTGAACGTATCATTTTCCTAAACTTAGCTACAACAAATACAAAAAAATTAACCGACGGTGTTGAAGAAGCACTTTCTTCTGGTGGTGTAGAAGCGGCTAAGGAGTTGTGCCGAAACACTAAAGGCCCGGTAGCTTCTATTTTTTATCAGGGGTTAGACCGTATTGATGAAGGAGTAGAAAGCGCTGAAAAAGCTGTAGTTGCCTACGGTGGTGTTCAGATGGGTCAGCTTGAAAAAAATGTATCTTGGATATCACTTTTTATTGCTTTGGCTCCGATGCTTGGATTCATGGGAACGGTAATTGGGATGATTCAAGCCTTCGATAAAATTGAAGCTGCTGGAGACATGCAGCCTTCACTTGTGGCAGGAGGGATTAAAGTAGCACTTTTAACAACAGTTTTTGGTCTTATTGTCGCTATTATCCTACAAGTTTTCTATAATTATATAGTAGCAAAAATTGATAGTATTGTTAATGACATGGAAGACGCTTCCATAACGTTAATTGATATACTTGTTGCACAAAAAAAATAATTAACCTATAACAGCAAATCAAATGAAAATTCAAACGATTGTAAAAATTATTAGTGCTGTTTTTGGTTTACTAGGCGTAATCTTCTTATTTAGAATAATTGGCGCTGGGGATGAAGAAATTAAAATGGCTGCCAGTATGGGAGACTTTGGAACGGTGTCACCTTTAGTGTCACTTTCAATAGCAATCCTAATTATTACTGTTCTAGTAACCCTTTTCTTTTCTTTAATCAATTTAGCATCAAGTAAAGAAAAATTAAAAAAATCAGTCATTTTTATTGGATGTTTCCTAGTAGTCCTTGGCATTGCATATGCTGCATCGACAGGGGTTGAAACTCCATTAAAGGATGGTGAAGTCCTTTCAGCTAGCGGTTCACGTTGGGTTGGAACAGGATTGAGAATGTTTTACATTTTAGCAGCCCTCGCCATATTATCTATGGTTTTATCAGGAGCTAAAAAACTATTAAATCGATAACCTATGGCAAAGAGAGCAGCTCCAGAAGTTAATGCCGGCTCTATGGCCGATATTGCGTTTCTTCTCCTGATTTTCTTTTTGGTAACAACTACCATTGAAACAGACAGTGGTCTAAATCGAAAGTTACCCCCTATGGAAGACCAAGTTGACCCACCAATCATACGTGAGAAAAATATTTTTACTGTGGTAGTTAACAAAAATAATCAACTATTGGTGGAAGAAGAACTTACAGATATTGCTGATTTAAGAGAATTAGCAATTCAGTTTCTTGATAACGGTGGAGGAGTAGGTGAAGAAGCTTGTGATTATTGTCAAGGAGAAAAAAATCCATCCTCTTCTGACAATCCAGATAAGGCGATTATTTCTTTAAAAAATGACCGTGAGACTTCGTATAAGGTGTATATCTCAGTTCAAAACGAATTAGTAGCTGCCTACAACGATTTGCGTAACCGTGAGTTTCAACGTTTGTATCCAAGTGCAGGAATTTCTTATGTAGAAGCACAAAAACGCTATGATGACCCTAGAACTTCCATGGAGGTTCAAGAAGATTTAAAGCCGAAACTAGATCGAGTTAAAGAAATGTTTCCACAGAAGTTATCTGAAGCAGAACCTAATAAAACAAATTAAAACATTTAATTATGTCTAAATTTAAAAAGAAAAAAGGAGGGGAATTACCCGCTATTTCAACAGCTTCATTGCCTGATATTGTATTTATGTTATTATTCTTTTTCATGGTAGCAACTGTCATGCGTGACAGTACCTTGATGGTAGTCAATAAACTACCTGCTGCTGACCAAGTTGAAAAACTTGATAAAAAAGACCGTGTAATGTATATTTATGCAGGAAAACCTTCCAGTCGATATGAAGACAAATACGGAACTAGTGCCAAAATACAATTGAATGATAAATTTGCAAGCGTTAATGAGGTAGGTGCTTTTGTACTTGCAGAACGTGCATCTAAACGTCAAGAATTACAAAATGTATTAACCACGGCCCTTAAAGTTGATAGTGAAACGAAGATGGGCTTAATACAAGATATTAAGCAGGAACTACGTAAAGTAAGTGCTCTTAAAATAAATTATACAACGCGTGTAGGTAATTATCAGCAAAACTTAAATTAACTTTTCATTTACTATGTCATTAAAAGTGCCTTATATTGAGGCACTTTTTTTATTTTTAGACCTTATGGTTTTTATAAGACCCTTATTAATTTGTTTTTTTCTTTTAATTCTTATTTTTTGTCCAAATTCATTAAGTGGACAACAACAGAGTTCTGATTCCTCATTGTATCGTGAAGATCAATTTTATTTAGGCATTTCGATGGTATTTTTAACTAACTCGTTTCCTGAATTTGAATCTTCCGGACTTTCTCGTCATTTTCAATGGGGTATTATTCGAGATTTTCCATTATCTGCCAATGGTACTTTGGCAGCGGGTGTAGGAATAGGTATGGGATTTGATCGTTATACTTCTAACTTAGAGCGCTTTGATGAGCGCGGCAAAATTTATTATTCATTTCTAAAGGGTGATGAAAATAAATCTTTTTTTGTTTCACAAAGTGCCCTAGAACTACCTATTACTCTTCGATGGCGAAATTCTTCTGCTACAGACTTTGCTTTTTGGAGATTATATGGAGGTGTGTCTGTACAATGGTTTTATCTTACACAGGGTAAATTTAATGGAACAAATATTAATATAAAAAACGATTTTGAAAATTATGGTGCTACTGCCCATTTAAGTGTAGGATATAATACTTGGAATTTTTACATAGGATATAGAATTACACCATTTTTTTCAGAAGCAATTCAAGACAATAGTTTAATTTCCCTTGATTTTGTTCCGCTTACTTTAGGATTGATTTTTTATATCTTATAACTAAAGTTCTTTACGTAACCGAGCCACAGGAAAATCAAGTTGTTCTCTATATTTTGCTACAGTTCTACGAGCAACAGGATACCCTTTTTCTTTTAGTAATTTTGAAAGAGTATCATCGGTTAATGGTTTTTTCTTGTTTTCTGCTTTGATGAGTTGCTCTAGAATCTTTTTAATTTCAATTGTAGAAACATCATTTCCTTCTTCATTTTTCATTCCTTCTGAAAAATAGCTTTTCAGTAACTTAACTCCATAGGGTGTTTCAATGTATTTGCTATTTGCAACACGTGAAATGGTAGAAATATCCATAGAGACTTTATCCGCAATATCTTTCAAAATCATGGGTTTTAAATGTTGTTCATCACCTGTAAGGAAATACTCTTTTTGATGTTCAATAATTGCGTTAATGGTAATGTTCAAGGTGTGATGGCGTTGTTGTATTGCATCAATGAACCATTGGGCTGCATCAAGTTTGTGTTTAATAAATTGAACAGCCTCTTGTTGTGATTTTGACTTAATATTACTTTCTTGATAGCCTGAAAGCATTTCTTTATATTGATTTGAAATCTTTAATTGGGGTGCATTTCTTCGATTTAATTCAACATTAATTTTTCCCTCTTCTACAGTTAAAATAAAGTCGGGCACTACATGTGTATTTTGAATTGTAGATGACAAAGGACCTCCTGGTTTTGGATTTAACTTGCTTATGAGATTAATAGCAGTTTTTAATTGTTCTTCATTAATTCCTAAACGATCTTGTAATTTAATATAATGTTTATGGCTAAAATGATCAAATTCCTGCTCGAGAATAGTAATTGCATGTTCAATTTCTGGGCGATCATTTCTCTTTTTTTTTAATTGCAATATTAAACAATCTTGTAATGATCGTGCCCCTACTCCAGGAGGATCAAGAGATTGAACGGCTTGAATTATTTTTTTTAACTCTTCAGGATTAACAAAAAGGTTTTGCGTAAAGGCTAGGTCGTCCAATAATTCTTCATTGGTTCTTCTTAAATAGCCACTATCATCAATGCTACCGATAATAAATTCAGCTACTTGCATTTCATGATCATTCAATATTAAATTTCCTACCTGTTGAAGAAGATATTGATGAAAACTTATTCCCCCGCTCACTGGAACAATTCGATTCTCATCTTCATTAGTGAAATTATTTGAATATAATCGATAAGAGGGAATTTCGTCATCGCTTAGATATTGATCCACGTCTATCTCATTGGCTTCTATTGTATTATGATCTTCGTAATCATCTTCAGGATTAGAAAGTTCAGGAAGTTCAAGACCACTTTCTAAAGCAGGATTTTCACCTAACTCAGCCTCTATTTTTTGTTCCAGTTCTTGTGTAGAAAGTTGAATCAACTTCATCAACTGGATTTGTTGTGGAGAGAGTTTTTGAGAAAGCTTTATTTGGAGCTGTTGCTTTAGCATGAGGTAAAATCAAATCGTTAGGTAAAGATAACGATTTTCATTTAGGACTTAAAAAGAGGCGTTTTGTGGTGTTCTAGGAAATGGAATTACATCTCTTATGTTGCCCATGCCTGTAGCAAATTGTACTAGCCTTTCAAAACCTAAACCAAATCCACTATGAGGGACAGAACCAAAACGTCTAAGATCTATATACCACCAGAGTTCCTTTTCATCAATCCCCATTTCTTTAATTCTTTTTTGTAAAACATCTAATCTTTCTTCACGTTGTGAACCCCCAACGATTTCACCAATACCAGGAAACAAAATATCCATAGCTCTTACAGTTTTTTCATCGTCATTTCTACGCATATAAAATGCTTTTATGTTTGCCGGATAATCATATAAAATTACAGGGCAATTAAAGTGTTTTTCGACCAAAAAGCGTTCATGTTCACTCTGTAGATCTACACCCCAATTGTTTACAGGATATTGAAATTTTTTCTTTTTATTAGGCGTTGAGTTTTTTAGAATTTCAATAGCTTCAGTATAACTTACCCGTTTGAAGTCATTTTCAATAACAAAACGAATTTTTTCTAGAAGTCCCATTTGGCTTCGTTCAGCTTGAGGCTTGCTACTTTCTTCATTAGTTAAACGATCATCTAAAAATTCAAGATCTTCTTTACAATTTTCTAATATGTAGGATAAAACGTAAGTAATAAATTTTTCGGCTAAATCCATATTATCATTTAAATCATAAAAAGCCATTTCCGGTTCAATCATCCAAAATTCAGCTAAATGTCTTGCAGTGTTTGAATTTTCAGCCCTAAAAGTGGGACCAAACGTATAGACTTCTCCCAACCCAAGGGCATAGGCTTCTGCTTCCAATTGCCCAGATACAGTCAGGTTGGTTTCTTTACCAAAAAAATCTGCTTTAAAGTCAATAGTGCCAGCTTCGTTTTTAGGTGGATGTAAAGGATCTAGCGTAGACACACGAAACATTTCACCCGCTCCTTCAGCATCACTACCTGTTATAATTGGTGTATTAACATAGTAAAACCCATGGCTTTGGAAAAATTGATGCACTGCGAATGATAATGCTGAACGTACCCGCATAACGGCTGCAAAGGTGGATGTACGAACTCTTAAATGGGCTTTTTCACGTAAAAATTCAAAACTATGTTTTTTTGGCTGGATAGGATAACTATCTGGATCTGAAGGACCTAAAATTTCGATAGTATTCACTTGAAGTTCAATGGTTTGTCCCTTACCTTGGCTTTCTATAATTTTTCCTTCAAGCGCTAACGCTGCTCCAGTATTTATTTGTTTTAAAATGGATTCAGGTGTTTTTTCAAAATCAACAACACATTGCAGATTAGCTAATGTAGATCCATCATTTAGTGCAATAAAACGATTTGCTCTAAAGGTTCGTACCCAACCCTGAACTTTTTGGTTGGTTTCTACTGGAGCATCATGTAAAAGGGTTTTGATTTTTGTCGCTTTCATTTCAACTTAGTTATAATTTGAAAGTGCCTTCAAAGACATTTATTGAATAATATTTTTCGGTGCAAAGATATGCTTATTTCATGAGGTTTTTTGTGCTCAAACGTCATCCAAAATTTGAATTTTAGGCTTTTTAATAACCTTATCATTACTAATGGTATCTTTTAACGAAATCAATAGAGATGGGAGCAAAATCAAATTAGCCAACATTGCCATAAGTAAGGTTACGGCTACTAATCCTCCAAGTGCTTTAGTACCTCCAAAATTTGATGATAAGAAAACTGAAAATCCAAAAAACAAGACTACCGATGTATAAAACATACTAATTCCCGTTTCTCTAAGTGCTCCAAATACGGCTTTGTCAATATTCCATTTAGTGCTAATTAATTCTTGTCTATACTTAGCTAAAAAATGTATAGTATCATCTACCGATATTCCAAATGCGATACTAAACACAAGAATGGTGGAAGGTTTTAAGGGTATACCTGCAAATCCCATAACACCAGCTGTGATTATAAGTGGTAATAAATTAGGAATTAATGAAATGATAATCATTTTATAAGACCGAAACAAAAAGGCCATAAAAAGGGCTATAAGTAAAATTGCTAGGCTAAGTGAAAGGATAAGATTGTTTATTAAATACTTAGTTCCTTTAAGAAACAAAAGTGCTTTACCTGTTACGTTTACGCCATACCGTTCGACAGGAAAAATTTTTTCAATTGTTTTTTTAAGTTCAGATTCTATGGTTTCCATTCGTTCTGTAGGAACATCTTTTAAAAAAGTAGTAATTCGTCCGTATTGTCCAGTTGAATCTACATAGCCTCGCAGTAAATCAGTATCTCCTTTTGAATTATTCAAATAAGAAAAAATAAAACTGTTTTCTTGTGAAGTAGGAAGAGAAAAGTAATTTGGATTTCCATTATAATAGGCTTGTTTGGTAAACTTAATGGCGTTGACCACAGATAAGGGCGGGGCTAATTCAGGAATATCTTCAATAGACTCCTGCAATTCCTCCATACGGCGAAGTGTAGCCGGTTTCACAATTCCCTTTTCACGCTTACTATCAATCCAAATTTCGAGAGGTACAATACCATTAAAATTAGTATCAAAAAAACGAATGTCTTCAAAAAAGTTGGCTTTTTTTGGCATATCCTCAATGATGCTACCAGAGATTTTAATTTGATAAATACCAGTAATTCCAATAATTAATCCTAGTAAAGCTACTATGTAAACGTTTAATCTTTGTTTTTTTACTTTGTTCTCCATCCAATTTACAAACACTTCAATCGATTTATTTTTAAGGTGTTTAAGGTGCTTCTTTTTGGGCGGTGACATCAAGCTGTATAATATTGGAATTATAAGTAAAGACAGTAAAAAGATGGCTAAAATATTAATTGACGCTACAACACCAAACTCTTTTAAAATTTTGCTATTTGTTAAAATAAAAGTAGAAAACCCAGAGGCAGTAGTTAGGTTGGTCATTAATGTCGCATTTCCTACTTTGGAAATAACCCTTTGCAAAGATTTTGCTTGGTTGCTGTGTTTTGCAATTTCTTGTTGATATTTATTGATTAGGAAAATACAATTTGGAACACCTATAACAATTATCAATGGTGGAATTAAGGCTGTAAGGACAGTAATTTCAAAGCGTAACCACCCCAAAATACCAAAGGCCCACATAACCCCAATAGCAACCACTAGAAGGGAAATGAATGTAGCCCGAAAAGAACGGAAAAAAAGAAAAAATATTAAAGTTGTTACGAATGCCGCTCCTAATACAAACAATCCAATTTCATCAACAATATTCTGAGCATTAAGTGTTCGAATGTAGGGCATCCCTGAAACGTGGAGCTCCATACCAGTTTCTGCCTCAAAAGATTTTATAAGGGGAATTAAGGTGTCAAAAACAAAGTCTTTTCGTGCCACCGTATTTACTATTTCCTCATCCATATAAAGAACAGTTCGAATGGACTCGGAGTCAGGATCAAAAAGAAGTTGTTTGTAAAAGGGGAGTTCTAAAAATAATTTTTCTTTAAACTTTTCTATGGAGAGAGAATCACTAGCATCTCGTAAAGCAACGGGTTGCATTTCAAAGTTTTTAGCTTTTATATTCTTTACGAGTTCTTCAATATTTTCTGTCGAAAGAAGAAAAGAGATTTCAGGGAAATCTGCCAATTTTGAATTTAAAATCCTCCAAGCATTTCGTTTTGTAGGAGTGAAAAAGGATTTGTCTTTAACTCCAATTACAATTACATTTCCTTCCTCACCAAAAGTTTGAGTGAAAGATTGGTATAGAATGTTTTCAGGATGATCATCAGGTAATAAATTAGCTTCCGTAAAAGTAAATTGCATATACTTCCACTGTGTGGCCCAAAATCCAGTTGCAGCTGCAATGGCAATTAAAATTATGAGCCTATTGCGAAGAATAAGTCTAGCTACCAAGCCCCAAATGTTCCACTTAGAATTTTTTTTCATGAAGCTGGGTCAGCTAAGTTTTTATGGCTTATACGGTTAGAATTTCGTTTTCTTTTTGACTGTAAATTTGATCTACTTTTACAATAAATTTATCAGTCAATTCTTGAATATCAATTTCATAATTCTTTTGTACATCTTCAGAGGTATCTGATTTTTTTATGTCTGTATTAGCTTCTTTTCTAGCTGCACGGATCCCAATTTTTGCATTTTCAGAGGCTGCTTTTGCAAGTTTTGCCAACTCACGGCGACGTTCTTCTGTTAATGGAGGTATATTTATAATTATAGATTCTCCATTATTCATGGGATTAAAACCAAGATTGGCAATTAAAATAGCTTTTTCAATATCACCGAGCATATTTTTTTCCCATGGTTGAACTGTTAAAGTTCTTGCATCAGGCGAATTGATGTTTGCAACTTGTGAAATGGGGGTAGGTGATCCATAATATTCCACTTTAACTCCAGATAGCATAATTGGATTGGCTTTACCAGCTCTTATATTGACCATTTCCTTTTCAAGATGAGATATGGCTAAATTCATACTTTCTTTGGCCGCTTCAATAATAAAATTTAATTCTTCCATGTTTAAAATTTAAAAATCAACACGAGTTCCTATGTTTTTTCCCTCTACAACCTGAAATAAGTTTCCAGGTGTATTCATATCAAATACAATAATGGGGAGTTTATTTTCTTGACTTAATGTGAAGGCTGTTGTATCCATAACTTTTAATCCCCTTTTGATTACTTCATCAAAAGAAAGCTGATCAAACTTTGTAGCATTATGGTTTTTTTCTGGATCTTCTGTATATATTCCATCTACTCTTGTTCCTTTAAGAATCACATCAGCATTAATCTCTATAGCTCGTAGCACTGCAGCTGAGTCTGTAGTGAAAAAAGGATTCCCTGTTCCACACCCAAAAATTACAACACGTTTTTTTTCTAGATGACGCATAGCTTTTCTTTTGATAAAAGGCTCAGCAATCGCCTCAATTTTAATCGCGGTTTGAAGTCGGGTTGGAACATTGTTATCCTCTAAAGCACTTTGCAAAGCCAAGCCATTGATTACAGTAGCTAACATGCCCATGTAGTCGGCTTGTACTCGATCCATTCCTTTGCTAGCACCTGAAACACCCCTAAAAATATTGCCTCCTCCAATTACAATAGCTATTTCTACACCGGTATCAAATACTTTTTTTATTTCTTTAGCATAGGCGTCTAAACGTAGGGCATCAATGCCATTATTTTGGATTCCCATCAGGGCCTCACCACTTAATTTCAATAAAATTCTATGGTATTTCATTTTGGAAAATATGTTCAAAAATATAAAAATTAAAGGATAAAATTGTGGGATTAATCAGGAACAATCAAGTTAAGTGATAATTGTAAAAATTCTGATGTTACACGCTCATTTGGATTTGAAAAATATTAACTATTTAAAAGTTTTTACTCGGATTTTATTTCAAAAGAAAATGCATTTTCAACCCGATATTCTCCGCTTTGAGTTCTACGCAAAGCTGATAAATGCGCACCACTTTGTAATGCCTTGCCAAAATCATGTGCCAGGCTTCTGATGTAAGTTCCTTTACTACAGCGTATAAGAAAATCAACTTTGGGGAGATAAATATTGGTCAGTTCGAACTTAGTTATTTTAACTTTACGAGTCGGTATTTCAATATGTATTCCTGCCCGAGCAAACTCATATAATCGTTTCCCCTCTTTTTTAAGAGCCGAAAATAAGGGAGGTTGTTGCATTATCTCTCCAATAAATTGATTTGTAGTTTCATGAAGCTCATTTGGGGAAAGATGCTCGAAAGGGAACGAGTGGTTTATAGCTGTTTCTAAATCGTATGAAGGGGTTGTTCCTCCTAGAGTTATAGATCCTGTATATTCTTTTTCTCCCTCTTGAAGTTCAGTAATTGATTTAGTTTTTTTTCCAGTGCAAATAATTAATAAACCTGTGGCTAAAGGATCAAGTGTTCCCGCATGACCAATTTTTAGTTTATGAAGTCCTGAATTCTTTTTTAAATGCCATCGAATTTTATTGACAACTTGAAAAGAGGTCCACCCGAGAGGCTTATCAATTAAAATTACTTGTCCTTCCTGTAGGATATCTTCAGCGTAATCTTGTTCAAAAAAATTCATAAGCTACTGCAATTCCACCTACTAAAAAACAGTAAAAGCTAAAGTATATAAGTTGGCTCTTTTTAACAAGTTCAATCATCCATTTACATGCTAAAATCCCCGTAAAAAAAGCAGCTAAAAATCCTAAAACTAAGGGTAATCCATAGCTAGCTTCAAGAATATTTTCGGCATCTAACATCTTTTTTACCATGCTGCCAATAATAAGAGGCAACACCATGAGAAAAGAAAATCGTGCTGCTTTTTCTCTATCAATTCCTAATAAAACGGCTGTTGCTATGGTTGATCCGCTTCTAGAAAGGCCAGGAAGGATCGCAATGGCCTGTACAAAACCTAAAACCAAGGCGTGAGTAAAAGATACATTAAGGTTTGTATTTTTAGATTTATCTGCAATAAATAATAATAGTGATGTTAATAAAAGAAGTATTCCTATTAATAATAGATTTTGTGAAAATAGAGACTCAATTTCAGTTTGAAGAAATAAACCCACAAGCACTGCAGGTAGCATGGAAAGGAGTATTTTAAAACTAAAGCGAGTGCTTTCGTTTTGTTTTAACTCCACTAATCCTTTGAGTATAACAATTATTTCTTTACGAAAAACTACTAAAGTGCTTAAGGCTGTTGCCATATGCAGTGTAAGAACCAAAAAAAGACTTTCTTCAGGATCAATTGAAGTTTTAAAAAAAGTTTTAGCTAACTCTAAATGACCACTAGAGGAAATTGGAAGAAACTCTGTTAGCCCTTGAATAATACCAAGAATAATAGCTTCTATGCCATTCATTTTTTAGCTCTTTCATTTGTAAAAATTGAAAACATCGCTATTCCAAATCCAATTAATACTAAAGTTGGAGCAAGTCTTATTCTTCTATAGCTAAAAATAGCCTCGTTAAAAATTTTTGGATCATCACTTCCACCTCCTGACATTAAAATAAATCCTAGACTAATAAATGTAAATGAAAGAAATAAAAGCTTGTAATTTCTTTTTTCAAATAAAAATTTTTTCTGGGGTGAACTCATTGTTAAGGATTAATAAATTGCGTCTGATTTTAAATTGAGGTAACGTTGTGTGGCAAAGAACGTACTTATCCCTGTAATTCCCAAGCCAAGAATTATAACGGAAGTAAAAACGATTCCTATTTCTAGTCTTTGAGTTGTTAAACCAAGTTCTGGAAACCTTCGATTTAATTCAAAAAGAAAAAGGGTTAGTCCGCTGACAGCTATAAATGAGCTAATTACACCTAGCCTTAGATGAGTAAATATAAAAGGTTTTCGAATAAAAGATTTTGTAGCTCCTACCATTTGCATAGTTTTAATTATAAAGCGTTTAGAATAAATCGAAAGCCGAATAGAACTATTTATTAATAAAAGAGCGATAGCAATAAAAAAGGTTGAGGTTATTATAAGCACAAGAGTAATTTGTCGGATATTATTATCAAGTAAATTAACTAAAGGTTGATCGTAGATAACTTCATTTACAAAATCTATTGCTTCTAATGAAGATTTAGTCGCTTCAAGTAATTGTGTATTTACAAATTCGGCATTAAAAAAAACATCAATTGAATTTAATAGAGGATTGTAACCTAAAAATTCTATAAAATCTTCACCAATATCTCTAGCATATTGCTCTGCAGCTTCTTCTTTAGGTGTAAATTCAACTCTTTTAGTTCCTTCATCAAGTTGTAATTTTTTTTGTAACTGCTTTATCTCAATATCTTTCGCGCTATCTTTTATGTAAATAGTTAGTGCGATTTGTTCTCTAAAATGACTAGCTACTCTGTTTGTATTAATCAAGAATAATCCCAAAATACCTACAAAAAATAAAACTAGAGTAATACTTATTACAACTGAGAGATAACCTGTTAATACTCTTCTTTTTTGGAAATTTTCTTGAAAGCTTTTCACTAAAGCGGAATGTTTTTGTAAAAATAGAAAAGAAATCCAAGACCCGAAGGAGTTTAAAATATTCTTTTGCCATTCCATCAATAACCGTATTTTTGTGGCTTCATAAAAGGAGCAAGAACACGTGGGTTACGATTTTAAAGGAATTGAAAAAAAATGGCAATCGTATTGGGCTAAAAACCAAACTTTTAAAGCTAACAATCAATCCGATAAACCCAAATTTTATGTTTTAGATATGTTTCCTTACCCTTCGGGAGCAGGGCTACATGTAGGTCACCCCTTAGGGTATATTGCTAGTGATATTTTTGCACGTTATAAACGCCAAAAAGGCTTTAATGTTCTTCATCCTCAAGGATATGACTCTTTTGGTTTACCCGCCGAGCAATATGCTATTCAAACGGGTCAACATCCAGCAAAAACAACATTAGAAAATATTGCTCGTTATCGAGAACAATTGGACCGCATGGGCTTTTCTTTTGATTGGAGTCGAGAAGTCCGTACTTCAGACCCTTCATATTATAAATGGACTCAATGGATTTTTCTGCTTCTCTTTGATCATTACTATTGTAAAGAGGCTGATAAAGCAATGCCTATTTCAACTTTAGTCGGTCGTTTTGAATTAGAAGGAAATCTTAAAGTTAATGCAGTATGTGATTCAAGTGTATCTACTTTTTCAGCTTCAGAGTGGAATTCTTACAGTGAAGAACAGCAATTAAAAATACTTTTAGCATATCGATTAACTTATTTGTCAGATACTGAAGTGAATTGGTGTGCTGCATTAGGAACTGTTTTGGCTAATGATGAAATTGTAAATGGGGTTTCTGAAAGGGGCGGTTACCCTGTTATAAAGAAAAAGATGAGGCAATGGAGTATGCGTATTGGTGCCTATGCAGAACGTCTTTTAACTGGATTAGATCGAATTGATTGGCCCGAACCACTTAAAGAAATGCAGCGAAATTGGATTGGTAAATCTATTGGTGCTAAAGTATTTTTTCAAGTATATGGACATGATATTAAAATCGAAGTATTTACTACACGACCCGATACTTTATTCGGGGTAACATTTATGACACTCGCACCTGAATTGGAATTGGTTCAACAACTAACTACTCCAGATCAAAAGAAAGAAGTAGAAGATTATATTGAAAAAACAAAACATCGAACCGAGCGTGAACGTATGGCAGATGTTAAAAATACAACAGGTGTTTTTACAGGTAGTTATGCAATTCATCCCTTTACAGGAGAACAGATTCCTATATGGATTGGAGATTACGTATTAGCAGATTATGGTACTGGAGCTGTAATGGCAGTACCTTGTGGTGACCAACGAGATTATGATTTTGCCAAAGTGTTTAATCTCCCAATAAAAAATATTTTCAAATCCGTTTCTATTGAAGAACAAGCCTTTACAGAAAAAGAAAATACGGTTATTGATAATTCAGATTTTCTTTCTGGACTTTCCCATAAAAACGCAATGAAAGCGGTTATTGCTGCTCTAGAAGAAAGAGGGTGTGGAAGAGGAACTATTAATTACCGACTTCGTGATGCCATTTTTAGTCGTCAACGCTATTGGGGAGAACCCATTCCTGTGTATTATAAAAAGGGGATACCTCATCCTTTAACTTTAGAGGATTTGCCTTTAGAACTGCCAGAAGTTCAAAAATATCTTCCTACTGAGGAGGGGGCACCGCCCTTAGGTAATGCTACACATTGGGCTTGGGATACCTGCTCTAAAACGGTAGTTGATAATTCGCTAATTGATCATCAAAAGGTTTATCCATTAGAATTAAATACAATGCCGGGTTGGGCTGGAAGTTCATGGTATTTTTACCGTTACATGGATGCTCAAAATTCATCAGAATTTGTAAGTGAAAAAGCAAAAAATTATTGGCAAGATGTGGATTTATATTTAGGAGGAAATGAACATGCAACAGGTCATTTACTTTACTCCCGTTTTTGGCAAAAGTTTTTATTTGATTTAAATTTACTTCCAGTTGATGAGTACGCCAAGAAATTAATTAATCAAGGAATGATATTAGGTACCTCAGCCTTTGTTTATCGAAAATCCGGAACCCAAACGTATTTATCAAAAGATCTTCTTACTTCAGAAGATACAGTAGAACCTATACGAGTTGATGTAAATTTGGTTAATGCTTCTGATGAGCTAGATATTGCTGCTTTAAAGGAATGGCAGCCACATTTTAAACAAGCTAATTTTGAGCAAAGCAAAGGAGTGTTTAAGGTAGGACGTGAAGTTGAAAAGATGTCAAAATCAAAATTTAATGTGGTTAATCCTGACGAAATATGTGATCAATATGGCGCAGATACACTCCGAATGTATGAAATGTTTTTAGGACCAATTGAACAAGCTAAACCATGGAATACTGCTGGAATTACTGGTGTTTCAGGATTTTTAAATAAGTTTTGGCGCTTGTTTTATGAAGACAATTGGAGAGTAACTGAAGAAGAACCATCAAAAGAGGCTCTAAAAATCACACATGAAACCATAAAAAAAGTAACCTATGATATTGAACATTTTTCATTTAATACCTGTGTGAGTTCCTTTATGATTTGTGTGAATGAATTGCATCGTTTAAAATGTTATTCTCGCTCTATTCTCTCCCCTTTAACTATTTTGCTTTCTCCATTTGCGCCTCATATTGCAGAAGAATTATGGGAAAATTTAGGTCATTCTACGTCCATCACTCAGGAACCTTTTCCTGTTGTGAATGAACTTTTTTTGGTTGAAGAAAATAAAGCTTATCCCATATCATTTAATGGAAAAATGCGCTTTATTTTAAATTTACCTCTTGATCTAGATCAAGAAAAAATAAAAAAAGCAGTTTTGGAAGATCCCAGAACGATAGAATATCTTAATGGAAGTACTCCTAAAAAGTGGATTATCGTTCCAAGTAAGATTATCAATATTGTTTGTTAAATAATACTTTAGCTAAAGTAAAAAATACAGAATTCTAATACCTTTGAAAAAAAATTATTATGGGAACTTATTACCTTATTATAATAGGAATTTCACTAGTCAGTATGTTAGTGAGCAACACTTTAAAACGAAAATTTAAGGAATATTCCAAAAAGACATTACGGAACGGAATGTCAGGAAAAGAAATTGCTGAAAAAATGCTTAGTGATCATGGTATTTTTGACGTTAAAGTGATATCAGTACAAGGTAATCTTACGGATCATTACAATCCAAAAACCAAAACAGTAAATCTAAGTGAGGTGGTCTATAATGAACGAAATGCAGCTGCAGCAGCTGTTGCTGCTCATGAATGCGGACATGCAGTTCAACATGCAAAGGGTTATGAATGGTTAAAAATGAGGTCTACATTAGTTCCTATGGTTGGCGTAGCTTCTAACCTTTCTATGTTTGCAATTATTGGAGGATTAGTTTTAATGCAAATTGTTCCTTTAGGCTTTACCATTGCTGTTATGGGCGTGGGCTTATTTGCAATGGGTACTCTTTTTAGTTTTATTACTCTTCCTGTTGAATATGATGCCAGTAACCGAGCTTTAGCTTGGCTTCAAAGAAAAAATATAGTGTCAAGAGAAGAGTTTGATGGTGCTCAAGACGCCTTAAAATGGGCAGCACGAACATATGTAGTAGCTGCTCTTGGCTCACTAGCAACCTTGGCCTATTTTGCGTTACAAGTCTTTGGCGGAAGAAGAGATTAACTACAATTGAATTTGTCTTGTAAGTTGTTGCTGTAATGAGATAAATGTCTCTGTTCTTGACACACCTTCAATGGACTGAATTTTGGTATTTAAAACATCCATTAGGTGTTCATTATCTCGACAACGTAGCTTTACCAATAAGCTCCAATTTCCAGTAGTATAATGGCATTCAATTATTTCATCAATTTGTTCTAACTTAACTACCGCTTCAGGATTCCGCATGGCCTTATCTAGATATATACCTACAAAAGCAAGAGTTTTGTACCCTAATATTTTAGGATTTAAAATAATTTGAGACCCTGATATAACTTCGGCTTTTTCTAATTTTTTTAAACGTTGATGAACTGCAGCTCCAGAAATACCGGTAGCTTTAGCTAATGACAATATTGGAGTTCGTGCATCTTGCATTAAATGTTTTAAAAGGATTTTATCTATCCCATCAATGTACACAGATTGTTCATCAATTTTCATAGTTGTAAATTTGGAAATATTTATATATTTAATTGCAAACTTAAAAATAGTTTTTATTCATAACTAAAAAGATATATTTAATAAATTATATGAAGTATAAATTCAAGCTATTTGGAAGTATAGGGATGGGTGTTGCAATTGCTTTGGGGGCCTTTGGGAGTCATTGGGCTAAAACGATACTAAGTGAAACAGCACTAGCAACCTATGATATTGGTGTACGTTACCTTTTTTACCAAAGCTTAGCTTGTTTGGCTCTTGTTTCATGGCATAATAAAGGGAAGGAAACAAAAAGAATTTTTAATTCATTTTTTTTTGGGACTCTTTTTTTTTCTGGAAGTTTAATTTTACTAAGCTTTCAAGCATTTACTCCCTTTTCAATAAAAAGTATAGGTATCATAACACCCATTGGAGGGATTTTACTTCTTTTAGGATGGGTTTTAACTCTTAGAAATATATTGAAAAAGAGAAAAGAGTCTTTCTAAGCGTTAACACTAGAGATATATTTTTCTAAGGCCATTGTCATAGAGGGTGTTTCTGGAGTTGGGGCTTTTACATCAATTCGTAGACCCGCTTCTAGTGCTGCATTTTCAGTTGTATTGCCATACACGGCAATACGTGTATTATTTTGTTTGAAATCAGGAAAATTCTTGAATAATGATTCGATTCCAGAGGGGCTAAAAAAGACCAAAATATCATAATAAACATCACGTAAATCCGATAAATCACTTACCACAGTGCGATATAAAATTGCTCTTTGCCATTTGAGATTCATTTGGTCCAAAAAATCTGGGATATCAGATTTCAATACATCAGAAGTGGGTACTAAAAAAGATTCTTTATTGAATTTTTTGAAAACAATTTCTAGATCTTCAATACTTCGTTCACCAACATAAACCTTACGTTTACGATATACCACATATTTTTGGAGGTAATAGGCAACTGCTTCAGATTGGCAAAAATATTTTGTGGTATCTGGAACTGTAAACCGCATTTCTTTACATAGTCTAAAAAAATGATCTACGGCATTACGGCTCGTCAATACGATATTTTCAAAATTATTGAAATCTATTTTTTGCTGCCTAACCTCTTTTGCGGTAACCCCTTCTACATGTATAAAAGGTCGAAAATCTATGGTTAGTTTGTTTTTTTCTAAAAGTCTACTGTAAGGGGATTTTTCTAGTGAGGGTTCTGGTTGAGAGACCAATATCGTTTTCACTTTCATAGGGGTTCAATTACAATTTCGTTTCGATAAAAATCCTAAAATACCACAACCAAGGTGCTACTTTGAACATGCAAAGATAAAGAAATAAATAGAAAATATCTTTAGGGTGGTTCCTAAAATAGTTTATAAGAACCCCGGTATAAACTATACTCCATCCTATTACTAAACAAAAAATAAGAACATTTATTACCTCTTTGTTAAAAGAACTAAACTCATAGAAAAACAAAAAAATGATGAGATAAAAAGAAAATTTGGTATTAATACTGAAAAGTTTAAAAAATGAGGATCTTGTTCTTTTAATCAGTTTTAATTCTTTTGATAAAAAGCGAACCAAAATAAAGCGTACTAAAACGAGAGTATATAGACTAATCAGAAAATAATAAAACTCATATGCATAGGCTATAGAAAGTGAATTGAATTGAAGTGCCCAGTAAAATAATAATGCTAGGGTATTAACAATAACGAGAAAACTTAGAACGTTAAAATTGTTGAGGTAATTTAAATTTTTTTCAGAATTGTATTTTCCGAGATAAACAGGCAAAGAAAAAGGGCGGAAGAGGGTTTGAAGACGCTCTGAATCCAAAATAAATAGTGCTGAAATTAAAAGGAAATTAATGAAGAAAAAAAGACCGATCCAATCTTGATGTATTTGAGTTCTAAGAATCCAATCTTCCATTGTGCAAAAGTACATGTTTTTAAAAAATTAATCTCCGATCATCATTCGGTTGTTGTTTTTACATTTGCTACTTTTACGCCACCATGGAGGGTAAAACACTGATAATTATTCCTACTTATAACGAGATAGAGAATATTGAGTCTATTTTACATGCTGTTTTTAACATCATTCCTGCTTTTCATGTTTTAGTTGTAGATGATAATTCTCCCGATGGAACAGCAATTGTGGTTTCCGAGTTGAAAAAAAAGTATTCCGATCAACTTTTTTTAGAAGTTCGATCAAAAAAAACAGGACTAGGTGATGCTTATGTTCACGGCTTTCGCTGGGCTCTTGAGCGACAGTATAGTTATGTATTTGAAATGGATGCTGATTTTTCACACAATCCTGAGGAATTGCTACCAATGCAAGCTCAATTGCTACAACAGGCAGATGTTGTTGTCGGATCGCGCTATTCAAACGGAGTAAATGTGGTCAATTGGCCTTTAAGTAGAGTATTGCTATCTTATTTTGCATCGGTTTATGTTCGTTGGATAACCCATTTACCGGTAAAAGATGCTACCGCTGGATTCGTAGGGTACAACCGAAATGTTTTAACATCAATGGACATTGATTCGATAAAATTTGTTGGGTATGCATTTCAAATTGAATTGAAATACAAAGCTTGGATTAAAGGATTTAATATTGTTGAGCATCCTATTATTTTTGTCAATAGAAAACTAGGCAAATCTAAAATGAGTGGTAATATTATTTGGGAAGCTTTATTTGGTGTTTTGTATTTGCGTTGGAACAAAAGAAGTTTTAAATGAGTAGAAACGGAACATTAAAAATTGTAAATGCAAATTTGGTTAATGAAGGTCAAATAAAAATATGTGATTTATTAATTAAAGGAAATCGAATTGAAAGAATTGCTGATACACTTAGTAGTTATGAAAGTGATGAAGTTTTTGATGCGCAAGGAAATCATCTTTTACCTGGTTTAATTGATGATCAGGTTCATTTTAGAGAACCAGGATTGACTCACAAAGGTACTATCGCATCTGAATCAAAAGCTGCAATTGCAGGAGGGATTACTTCTTTCTTCGAAATGCCCAACACACAGCCCCAAACCACAACAATTCAAGCTTGGGAAGAAAAAAATAAAATAGCCGCCTCAAATTCATTTGCCAATTATGCCTTTATGTTCGGTGGAACGAATGACAATTTAAAACAAATTCAGGCCCTTGATAGCACTAGAGTTCCTGCTTTAAAGTTATTTTTAGGTTCGTCAACAGGAAATATGTTGGTAGATAACCCCGATGTATTAAGAGCAATTTTTAGTAATACAGATTTGGTAATTGCAGTTCATTGTGAGGATGAAACTACAATTCAAACTAATTTGAAAATGGCTACAGCTCAATTTGGCAACTCAATTCCAATCGAATATCATCCAAAAATACGTAGTGAAGAAGCATGTTTTTTATCTTCATCAAGTGCGGTTGCTTTAGCAAAAGAAACTGGTGCCAGACTTCATGTATTTCATGTATCTACTGCAAAAGAATTAGCTTTATTTGATAACACAATTCCCTTAGAGCACAAAAAAATAACCGCTGAAGTGTGCACCCATCATTTATGGTTTTCTGATGCCGATTACAAAAGTAAAGGCACTGCAATTAAATGGAATCCTGCTGTTAAAACCAAAAAAGATCAAGATGCATTATGGGAAGGTCTAAATTCAGATCTTTTGGACGTTTTAGCTACTGATCATGCCCCTCATACTTTTGAAGAAAAAAATAAATTCTACACGCAGGCACCCTCAGGAGGGCCATTAGTCCAACATGCTCTCCCTGCCTTACTCACTGCATATCACAATGGGAAAATTACACTTGAAAAAATGGTTCAAAAAGCATGTCATAACCCCGCAATTTTATTTGATATTAAACATAGAGGCTTTATAAGAGAAGGTTATTTTGCAGATATGGTTCTTGTAGATATTGAAGAAAGTTGGACAGTTGAAAAGAAAGATTTACTTTACAAATGTGGATGGTCTCCATTTGAGGGGACAACTTTTAAGGGAAAAGTAATAAGAACTTTATTGAATGGAGTTTGGGTTTATGATGGTAAACAGATAGCACCAAATTCAGCTGCAATGGCTTTAACCTTTGATCGCTAATTTCACATTATGAGAGCAATAAAAAAAATAAGTTTATGCTGCTACGTCTTATTAATGATGAGTTGTAGCAATACAGGTCAAGTTAAAAAACCTAACAATCTAATTGGCGAGCAACAGATGGAAAATATACTTTTTGATGCTTCTTTAATGGAGGCAATAAATAATTCTTCAGAACGTAACTTAGAATTATTACCTCTTCTTGGCAGGCCCTATTTGTATCTAAAGTATGGTGTTGACAGTCTTCAAATAGTTGAAAGTGAACAGTATTATGCAAAAAATCCAAGAGTATATTTAAGAATATATAACAATGTCTTAAAACGTATTGATAGAGTTAAAGATAGTTTGAATGATTTGGACAAAAAGAGCAAATCTTTTCAAAATTGAAACTCCTTTGCTATCTTTTCTAAAGCTGACTGAAGCGGTGTATAGCTGCCCAATAGTAGTTTTGCTTTTTCACCAGAGTAGGATTGTGAATTATTTAGTGTTTGAATAAAAGCACTACTTAAAAAAACTTTACGTAATCCTAAAAAACCAATTATTTTCTCTAACCACAAAGCAAAATTCAATAGTTCTTTTTTTAGGGGAAGGTAAGGGGGTTTAGCACCAACTGCAAGTGCCATTTGGGTCAACAATGCTTTTGTTGTTAGATTTTCTGAAACTAAAATAAATCGTTCGTTTATTATTTTTTTCGTCATTAAAATACGCATACATTTTACGACATCATCAATTGCTACTACCGCAGTATTTCCTGTAGGATAAAAACGTAACCCATTTTTAACAAGTGAAAAAATAGAACTACTACTTCGAGCCCAAAAAAAGCCACCTAAAATCAAACCGGGATTAACAATTACTATGGGAAGGCCTTCTTGCCCAGCCCTCCAAACCTCTAATTCACCTCCGTATTTAGAATGAGCATAGCCGGTATGATCTAGGTTAGGATTCCAAGAATCATCTTCTTTTACCAAGGGTACAGAGGTTTCTGTTCCTATGGCAGCAATTGAACTTACATATACCAGCTTTTTTACTTTATATTTTAGGGCTAAGTTTACTACGTTTGAAGTACCCTCTATGTTAGTCTTTTCAAGTTTAGCATAATGAAAAGCTGCAAAAGAAACTTTAGCAGCACAATGATATACTTTTGTTATCCCAATAAATGCTTTTTCCAAAGCATACAAATCTGTAATATCTGCTTTTATCCATTCAATGGTATCAAATAAATCAGGTTGATTGGGTTCTGTCTGTAAAAAAAATAATTTTACAACTTCGCGTTGTTCAACTCTACGATATAAAGCGCGTAATTTTTCTTTATCTTTAGCGCATTCAAGTAAGAGGTTGGCTCCTACTAATCCCGTACCTCCAGTTACCAATATCATAAAAACGAAAGTACACTTTTTTGAATTTGATTTTTGGTTTCCCAATGAGAAATCTATCTTTGACGGAAAAATTCATGCCAACAAATTTTGTTCACGAATTAAGATGGCGCGGTTTGCTTCAGGATATCATGCCTGAAACTGAAGAATTCTTACTTGAAAACCCATCCAAAGGATATATAGGGTTTGATCCAACGGCAGATTCATTGCATATTGGGAGTTTGGTACAAATCATTATTTTACGGCATTTTCAAAATGCTGGTCATACTCCAATAGTGCTTGTTGGAGGGGCAACAGGAATGATTGGAGATCCTTCAGGAAAATCGGATGAGCGAAATTTACTAGACCAAAAAGCTTTGGAATATAATTGCCGTGGTATTCAAAATCAACTTGAGAAATATCTTGATTTTGAGTCTAAAAGTTCCAATCAGGCTCAATTAGTAAATAATTATGATTGGATGAAATCCTATAGTCTTATTGATTTCTCTAGAGATATTGGAAAACATATTACAGTGAATTACATGATGGCAAAAGAGTCCGTAAAAAAGCGACTTAGCTCAGAAGCTAAAGTTGGAATGTCTTTTACAGAGTTCACATATCAATTATTACAAGGGTATGATTTTCTTTATTTATATACAGAAAAAGATTGTAAAATCCAGATGGGGGGCAGTGACCAGTGGGGAAATATTACAACAGGAACAGAATTAATTCGGCGTAAAGTAGGAGGGAAAGCTTACGCATTAACTTGTCCCTTAATAAAAAAAGCAGATGGAACTAAGTTTGGTAAAACAGAAGAAGGTAATGTTTGGCTTGATAAGTCTCGTACTTCTGCCTATAAATTTTATCAATTTTGGCTGAATACATCAGATGAAGACGCTTTAAATTATATTAAAATATTTACTTTTTTATCTCAAGAGGATGTTGAACAGAAATGTAAAGCACACATAGAAGCGCCTCATCTTCGAATTTTACAAAAAACCATTGCTGAAGAGGTTACCCTTTTTGTTCATGGGGCAGAAGAACTTAAAAAAGCAGTGGAAGCCTCTAACATATTGTTTGGTAAAGCAACTGAAGAAGCCCTTCACAAATTGGATTCTGAAACATTTCTTGAACTTTTTGATGGAGTGCCCCAGGCAATAATTTCTAAAGATACCTTAACTAAAGGTATAGATATTATCTCAGCCCTTGCTTCAGAAAGTGGATTTTTAAGTTCAAATGGTGAAGCTAGAAGGGCCCTTGCTGAAAATGCGATTTCTGTAAATAAAACAAAGGTTGATGTTACTTTTATTCTTTCACAACAACATTTAATCGCAAAACAATATATTTTATTACAAAGGGGTAAGAAAAACTATTTCATTTTAAAAGTAGAAAATTAGAGTGCAAGTAGGTTACAGCCCCTAATTTCTGCGTAATCAAATCGGCCAAGAACTTCAAAACTTCCATCGGAATGCGTTTTTCCTAAATCTTCAGTAGCTATGAAAGCACAAGAATCTACATTTGCTAAATCGATAATATTAAGGGCACCAGTTTTATTATTTTCTAAAAATTCAAAAGGATCTTCTGTAGAACGAGTATTAACTTTCATCCAGGGTGGAGTTTTAAAACGGCCATCTTCTTGAGCGTAAGCTTGACTAAAAAGTTCTGTCATGCCATATTCAGAATGTATTTGAGAAACTCCAAATCCTTCTTGTAATTTTTTATGTAGGGCTGAACGTATCCATTCTTTTCTCATTCCTTTCATTCCACCAGTTTCCATAATAATTGTATTATTTAGTTGCCACTGAAATCGTTCAACGCATTCTAATAGGGCAAAACTTACACCTAAAAGTAGTGTAGGTTGCTCTTCTTGCTCAAGCCGATGTAATGTATTATGAAGTTTATCCCATTCATTTAAATAAAAATCACTCTCAGGATGATTTGACATTTGAATAAGATGTTGTGCCATAAAGACTAAAGAAGAATCATTACGTTCTAAATAGGAAGGTAAAAGAGCGATAATTGCATAATTATGAACTGGTCCATAAAATGAAGAAAAAGTGCGAACAAAACTCTTTATATAAAGTTGAATGTCTCTAATGTAATGTTTAGAGGCAATCTGTCCTGTAGTTTTGCTTGACGAAAAATAAGTTTTAGGAATGGGTATTTCACAACACACAGTGTGCGTTTTAAAAAATTGTATTGGTAAACAGGGAATATCTTCACTCTTTTTAATGTCAGATGGGTTCTTTTTTATTAAATCGCAATATGAACGATAAACCGGATTATGATAATACTGATAGGTAAAAAGAGCTATAGCCTGAGCTTCAAATTCAGAAAGTGAAGTTATTTGATCAAACGAAAGAAAAGCATTTCGCATTGCACAAAAATAGTTAAAAATTGAGCTTATGGAACCACTAATCGTTCAAGACCTCTTTGATTGTCTTGGTGAAATTGAAAAAGATAAATTCCTGAAGTTAATCTATCCAATAAAAGACTTTTTTCATAGGTAAAAACCTCTATTACCTTTTCACCAAAAACGTTATATATTTCTATGTGTTTTTCTCCTGATCCTGAACTTATTACAAAAAGGCGGTTATCTTTTAATGGATTGGGATAAATTTGAAAAATAAGGCTATCTTTTTGTTTTATTTTCTAAAAAATCATCATGAAAAGGTAAAAAACGAGTGAGGGTGTTTGCCTTTATTAATAAAAAAGTGAGCATTAAAAGTAGGGCCAAAATGTATTTCATGGGGCTTACATTTGGAGTAAAACTAAACATTTTAATTGATTTATTAATACTATGGTAACATAGGTAAGACACTTATTCTTTTAATTTTGTTAAATTAACGGAGATGAAAAAGGAAGACATAAAAATTCTATTGGTTGATGATGAACCTGATATAATTGAAATTATACGTTTTAATTTAGAGCAAGAAGGTTATCAAATCAGCGCAGCGAAAGACGGATTAGAAGCTCTTATAAAAGCAAAAAAAATTCTTCCTCACCTTATTATTTTAGATATCATGATGCCTCAACTAGATGGTATTGAAACGTGTGAACGTTTACGACAAGATGTGCGCTTTCAAGATACAGTTATTATGTTTTTAACTGCTAGGGGTGAAGATTATTCCTATGTAGCTGCTTTTGATGCCGGTGCTGATGATTACGTAACAAAACCAATTAAACCCAAAGTTCTAGTTTCAAAAGTAAAGGGACTTTTACGGCGTTTTAAAAAAAATAAAGAAGAGCGAAATCAATTGGAATTTAAGGACCTTGTGATAGATCGTGAAGCCTATAAAGTTTTTTCTAAAGGAAATGAAATTGTACTTCCTCGTAAAGAATTTGAGCTCCTTTATTTATTAGCATCTAAACCAGAAAAAGTTTATAAACGAGAAAAAATAATGGAAAAAGTTTGGGGTGCTGAAGTAATTGTTGGAGACAGAACCATTGATGTCCATATCCGAAAACTTAGAGAAAAAATTGGAGAAAATTTTTTTACTACAATAAAAGGCGTTGGCTATAAGTTTATTCCTCCCGAAAAATAAGGACTGTGCGACCTAGCAAATTTGATACTTCAAACCTAATTACAGCAATATGGATCACACTTACGGCTGTTTTTGTTTCTACAGTATTTTTCAACTTTGCATTTGATGAAATTATGAATACCATCAAATTGGGATGGCTAATTCTATCAGTTGTTATTATTTTTTTTCTTACTTATTTTATTTTAATATTTCGATTTGAACACTTTGTTGTAAAACGTGTTAAAACATTATACCACAACCTCTTTCCTACTACGTTCACTTCTGGAATCTCAACGCGTTCAACAGATATCGATTTATTGATAGGAAATATTAAAAAATTAAATGCTGATAAAAATTCAGAAATTGAATTCCTCAAAAAACAAGAAAACTACCGTAGAGAATTTATAGGAAACATTGCCCATGAGCTTAAAACACCACTATTTACCATACAAGGTTATGTGCTCACCCTTTTAGATGGTAATGTAAAGGATAAAAAGACAGTTAAAAAATACTTGAAGCAAACGGCTAAAGGAGTAAATAGATTGACTTATGTTATTAAAGATTTAGACTTAATTACAAAATTTGAATCTGGTATTGCAACTCTAGTTCGTACTTCTTTTGATTTAAGAAAAACCGTTGAAAATGTTTTTGGTCTTTTAGAAATGCAGGCACAAAAAGATAAAATTATATTGCGATTCGATAAAAAATATACAGAGCCTATACTGGTTTATGCTGACCAAGAAAGAATTCATCAAGTACTTACAAACCTTATCATTAATTCACTGAAATATGGCACTGAACGTGGGATAACAGAGGTTGGGTTTGTTTATTTAAATGAAGGGAAAGTGTTGGTTAAAATATCTGACAACGGAGAAGGAATTGCTTCTGAGCATTTACCTCGCTTATTTGAAAGATTTTATCGAGTTGACAAAACAAGAAACCGAAATCAAGGAGGTTCAGGCTTAGGATTGGCTATTGTAAAGCATATCATAGAGGCTCACAATGAAAAAATATTTGTTGAAAGTGAGCAAAAAGTTGGGTCTGAATTTTCTTTTACACTTTCCACTGCCACGCAACAAAAGCGCGAAGTAAAAACCTAAAAATACTTACTTTTATGCTCAAAAAAAGCATTGGGTAGTAAAAATAAATTAAAGCGCTTCAAAGAAAATCTAACTTTTTCAAATGTTATTCAACCCGAACGAGCCAGCTTGATAGCAGGAGAGTTTTTATGGAAAGGAAAATGGAATTCTCATTTTTTTAAAAATAACAATCCCATTGTACTAGAGTTGGGCTGTGGTAAAGGAGAATATTCACTTCATTTAGCAAAACGTAATCCAAATAAAAATTTTATAGGTATTGATATTAAAGGGGCACGTTTTTGGCGCGGCGCCAAAACCGCTTTAGATACGCAAGTAACAAATGTTGGATTTTTGCGAACCCAAATTGAACTCATTGCCTATTGTTTTGATAAAGATGAAATTGATGAAATCTGGATTACTTTCCCAGATCCACAAATCAAATACAAACGCACTAAACACCGTTTAACACATCCTGATTTTTTAGCAGCCTATAAAAAGGTATTGAAGTCCAAAGGCTGCATTCATTTGAAAACGGACAGCTCTTTTTTATTTGGGTACACTCTGGGTATTGTTTCTCAAGTTGGTGTAATCCAATATGCCAATCACGATATTTATAATAATCCACAAGCCCCTGAGGACGCCACTGCAGTTCAAACCTTTTATGAAAAAATGTTTTTAGAAAAAGGGCAACCCATAACCTATCTTCAATTTTCATTGTAAATGAAGTTAGAAACTTCTTTTTTTGAGCATGTCTATAGAGTAGTGCGTCTAATTCCTGAAGGTAAGGTAACGTCTTACGGGGCAATAGCAAGATATCTTGGAAGTTCTGGAAGTGCCCGAATGGTAGGTTGGGCCATGAATGCATCACATCAAAAGGGAGATGTGCCTGCTCATAGGGTAGTTAATCGATTGGGCCTATTAACAGGGAAACACCATTTTGGTGGACCAAATATTATGCAACAATTACTAAAAAATGAGGGTTTGACAATTAAAGAAAATCAAGTGCAACAATTTAATTTTCATTTTTGGGATCCCACTAAAGAGCTTCCTCCCATTTAAGTAATTTCCCCTTTGTATTTGATTCACAGAGCCCTATATTTGCTCGCAATTAATGAGTTAAGTATATCCCCTTAAAAAGAAGTAGTTAAATTATTTCAAAACTGGCAAATGAAAATTACCAAAGAATCGGTATTAGAAACGTTAAGAACATTGAGTTTACCTGGTGATGGCCAAAATATGATAGACGCTGGGGCATTAGGTAATATTTTGATTTTTGGAGATCAAGTGGATATCGATATACAGATGTCAAACCCGACATTGCAGGCACGAAAAAAAGCTGAGGTAACGATCATAAAAGCTATTCACGAACAAGTTTTTGAGAAGGCGAAAGTAAAGGTGAATATTAAAATAACCCCACCTACAGATATTAGTGGACCTACTCCAATTAAAGGGAAACCCATTCCAGGAATTGATAATATAATTGCTATTTCTTCAGGAAAAGGGGGGGTTGGAAAATCGACCATCACAGCAAATATTGCAATTACCCTCTCTAAAATGGGTTGTAAAGTAGGAGTTTTAGATGCTGATATCTATGGACCTTCAATCCCTACTATGTTTGATATGGTAGGGGCTCGACCTTTATCAGTTTCAATTGATGGCAAATCAAAAATGGAACCAATTGAAAATTATGGTGTGAAAGTCTTGTCTATAGGATTTTTTACCCGACCAGAACAAGCGGTTATTTGGAGAGGACCAATGGCAGCTAAGGCATTGAATCAAATGATTTTTGATGCTGCTTGGGGCGAATTAGATTTCTTACTAATCGACCTTCCCCCTGGAACTGGTGATATTCATTTGAGTATAGTACAAGCCTTGCCTTTAAATGGAGCGATTGTTGTAAGTACACCGCAAAATGTAGCCCTGGCAGATGCTAAAAAAGGAATTGCCTTATTCCAGCAAGAAAATATTAATGTTCCAGTATTGGGAATCGTAGAAAACATGAGTTACTTTTCCCCTGCTGAACTTCCTGACCATAAATATTACATATTTGGAGAACGTGGCGCAGAATATCTAGCTAAGGATAAAAATATTCCGTTTTTAGGGGCAATACCTTTGATACAAAGTGTTCGTGAAGCTTCTGATTATGGTCGTCCTGCAGTACTTCAAGACAAGGGCCCAGTGGTAGAAGAATTTGTAGAGATTACCAAAAAGCTTGTGGCTCAAGTACTTCACAGGAATAGCTATTTGCCACCAACAAAAGCAGTAGAAATAACTAACTTAGTGGGCTGTGAGGCGATAAAATCTTAATTATGAAAACAGAGGAATTGCAAAAAAAAGTTCTTGAAGCATTAGAAGAAATAAGGCCCTTTCTCAATTCTGATGGAGGGGATATTTCTCTGGTTTCAATTGATGATAAAAAACATGTTAAGGTACAATTGCATGGCGCGTGTTTGACATGTAGTGTTAATCAAATGACCTTGAAGTCAGGCATTGAACTTACTATCAAAAAATTTGCCCCCCAGATTGAAACCGTGACCAGTATCGATCCTGAGTAATATGATAAAAACAGACATCCTAATTATTGGGGCAGGTCCCACAGGTTTGTTTACCGTTTTTGAAGCGGGTTTACTTCAACTAAAATGCCATCTTATTGATTCGCTGCCAATTCCTGGTGGCCAATGTGCTGAAATTTATCCTAAAAAACCTATTTATGACATCCCTTCTCATCCAGAAATACTCGCTGGGGATTTGGTTGAAAAACTATTGCAACAAATCAAACCTTTCCAACCAGGATATACCCTTGGGGAAGTTGCCATATCATTAGAAAAAACTGAAGATAATCAATATATTGTAACAACTGATAAAGGCACTAGACACTGTGCTCCTGTTATTGCCATAGCAGGTGGACTTGGTAGTTTTGAACCACGAAAACCCCCAATCAAAGATCTTGAGTTTTACGAAAATAAAGGGGTTGAATATATGATTAAAGACCCTGAAAAGTTTAGAAATCAAAATGTTGTACTTGCGGGTGGAGGAGATTCTGCCTTAGATTGGACCCTGTTTTTAGAAGGTATTGCTTCTTCGGTAACCCTACTTCACAGACGAAATGAGTTTCGTGGAGCATTAGATTCTGTAGAAAAAGTACAGCAATTAAAAAATCAAGGTAGAATTCAACTTTTAACCCCTGCTGAAGTCATTCAAATTGAAGGCACAGAAAAAGTAGAGTCTCTTTTGATTAATCATAATGGCGAAGAAATTAAGAAGATTTGTGATGCCTTTATTCCACTGTTTGGTCTAACTCCAAAATTAGGTCCAATTGCCGACTGGGGTCTTGAGATTGAGAAAAATGCAATTAAAGTGGACAATAGTCTTGATTATCAAACCAATTTACCTGGGGTTTATGCCATTGGCGATGTAAATACTTATCCAGGTAAATTAAAATTAATTTTATGTGGTTTTCACGAAGCGACCTTAATGTGCCAAAGTGCTTTTCAGCGAATTTATCCTGAGAAGAAAAATGTATTGAAGTACACCACGGTTAGCGGGGTAAAAGGCTTTGATGGGAGTCATAAACAAGCACAAAAGGCTACTATAAAATCCATAGAATAATGAGTAATGATATTACGATTCATGTAATTGATCGAGATGGGATTACACATACCCTAAGCGCCCCAACAGATATGAATTTAAACCTCATGGAACTGTGTAAAGCTTCAGACTTACCGGTTGAAGGTATTTGCGGAGGGATGGCTCTTTGTGCCTCTTGTCAATGCTACATTGAGAGTAGCCATAACTTTCCCCAACAATCAGAAGATGAAGAAGCAATGCTAGCTGAAGCTTTTTATGTTAAAGAAAATAGCAGGTTAGCGTGCCAAATACATTTGCATTCCAACTTAGAGGGTTTAGTAGTTCGAATAGCACCTGAAGGATGAAAACAGCTTACCAATGTGCTATTTTCGATTTGGACGGAGTAATTGTTGATACGGCTAAATTTCACTTTTTTGCATGGAAAAAAATTGCTGCAACATTGGGTTATATTTTAACAGACAAAAACAACGATCAATTAAAAGGAGTGAGTAGAGTTGATTCTTTAAAACGTATTCTTCAATGGAGTAACACCCAACTTGACACTGCTAAATTTGAATCTCTTTTAGTTCAAAAAAATAAAGACTACCTTGAATTAATTCAAGGGATACAACCCCAAGATATTTTACCTGGGATACCTAAAACTTTAACCTTTTTAAAACAAAATAAAATTAAAATTGGTTTGGGATCTGCTAGTAAAAATGCCATTCCTATATTAGAAAAATTAAAAATACTGGATATTTTTGATGTGGTAATTGATGGTAATCAAGTAATGCGGAGTAAGCCTGATCCTGAAGTTTTTATAAAAGGAAGTACTGCGATGCAAGTAAATCCGAAGCTATGTATTGTTTTTGAAGATGCTTCATCAGGTATAGAAGCCGCTAATGCCGCAGGAATGAAAGCAGTTGGAATTGGCTCAAAAGAAGATCTAATTGGGGCTTCAATTTGTTTTCCCAGTTTTGATGCAATTTCTGTAAATCAATTGTCAGATTTATTTAATTTATCTTGACAATAACGCATTTTAAATGAGTAAAACTCACTCTTATATAAAAATAGATCCATGGAAAATAAGTGAAGAAGGCTTTGATCCTAAGCGTGTAAAATCTTCAGAAAGTATTTTTAGTCTAGGCAACGGGGCGATGGGGCAACGCGCAAATTTTGAGGAGCGTTACTCTGGTCCAACCTTTCAAGGAAGCTATGTAGGTGGGGTGTACTACCCTGATAAAACAAAAGTAGGATGGTGGAAAAACGGCTATCCTGAGTATTTTGCTAAGGTGCTAAATGCACCAAATTGGATTGGAATGGATCTTTTTGTTGATGGTAATCCTTTAGATTTATTTAAGAGCAAAAAAGTAAAGCATTTTCGTAGAGAGCTCGATATGCAAACCGGAATTTATTTACGTTCTTTTGAGGTTGAAATGCAATCGGGAAAAGTGCTTGATATTCAAATCAAAAGATTTTTGTCTTTAACAGAAGCTTCCTTGGGTGTAATTCAATTTAACGTCAAGGTTTTACAAGGAAATTGTTCACTTAGCATGGAATCTTTTGTTGATGGAGATGTTCGAAATCAAGATTCCAATTGGGATGATCCCTTTTGGAATCATATTGAGACTGAAGCGACAGATAAGTTGATCGGCATTCATTCAAAAACCAATAAGTCAAATTTTGAAATTTTTACATATGCATACACTTATTTTGAAGACTCAAAAGGAAAAGCAGTTAAAGACAATACCTTAATTACTTCTAAAAATCGATTGGCTCATCTACTGGATTGCCAATTAAAAACCGGTGAATCTTGTTCTTTTGTTAAGCTTGGAGGATATATTAATGGTAGACATCATCCTTCAATAACTTTTAAAGCAAAAGCAATACAACTTATCAATAACTACTCAGATAAGTCCTTTGACACACTGGCTCATCAACAAGCATTAGAATGGTCAAAAATTTGGGAAGATGCAGATATTCAAATTGAGGGAGATGTTGCGGCCCAACAGGCAATACGTTATAATATTTATCAATTAAATCAAACGTATAATGGTAAAAATGCCGAACTTAATATTGGTCCAAAAGGATTTACAGGGGAAAAGTATGGAGGCAGTACCTATTGGGATACAGAAGCCTATTGTTTGCCTTTTTATATGGCGACAAAGGGGCCTGAAATAGCGCGTAACTTACTTAAGTATCGATACAATCAACTAGAAAAAGCTATAGAAAATGCAGAAAAATTAGGCTTTAAAAGGGGGGCAGCATTGTATCCGATGGTTACCATGAATGGAGAAGAATGCCATAATGAATGGGAAATTACATTTGAAGAAATTCATAGAAATGGAGCAATAGCCTATGCTATTTATAATTATGAACGTTTTACAGGAGATACCCAATATATACCAGAAATGGGTATTGAAGTACTAGTTGGAATTGCTCGTTTTTGGGCACAACGGGTAAATTTTTCAAACGCAAAAAAAGCCTATGTAATATTAGGGGTGACAGGACCTAATGAATATGAAAATAATGTAAATAATAATTGGTATACGAACTACATCGCCAAGTGGTGTCTAGAGTATACGCTATCACATTGTCTAAAAATACAACATGAGAATCCAACGGTTTGGAAAGCACTAACGGTTAAATTAAATTTTGTAATTGATGAGCTTAACGAATGGAAGGAAATTGCAAAAGCTATGTATTTGCCAAAACACCCTGAACAAGAACTCTTTTTGCAACAAGATGGATTTTTAGACAAAACACTCGATAATGTTAACCAAATTCCAGTAAAACAACGCCCCATAAATCAGCATTGGTCTTGGGATCGTATTTTGCGTTCACCATACATTAAACAGGCCGATGTTTTACAAGGTTTTTATTTTTTTGGGGATCATTTTAATCATCAGGCATTAGAAACCCACTTTGATTTTTACGAGCCCTTAACCGTTCATGAATCCTCACTATCACCTTGTATTCATGCCATTTTAGCAGCACGTTTAAATCGAATGAATCAGGCGTATTCCTTTTATTTACAAACTTCCCGATTGGATTTAGACGATTATAATAAAGAAGTGGAAGAAGGATTGCACATTACCAGTATGGCGGGTACATGGTTAAGTGTTATTGAAGGATTTGGTGGTGTACAAATAATTGACAATAAACTCTACTTAAACCCTAAACTTCCAAACCATTGGTCTGCTCTTAAATTCAAACTCTTTTTCAGAGGCACATGGATTCAAGTCAAGGTTTCAAAATCTGGGGTAGAAATAAATAAAAATAACCCAGACGTAAAAGTGATTTGTCAGGGAAAAACATATTAACTAAATGAAATCAAAGGGATAAAAATCCTTATTCCTTTTTAAGTACTTTTCCAGACTTAATTGGTATAAATACAGCCTCATCAACGGCCAATTTACCATTAACTAGCACATAGTCAATCCCCTCAGAATACTGGTGTGGCATTTCAAAGGTTGCCAAATCCTTAATTGAGTTAGGGTCAAAAATGGTAATGTCTGCTTTCATTCCTGCTGCTAACCTTCCTCGATCTTTGAGTCCCATCATTTGAGCAGGAAAAGCAGTCATTTTATACAGGGCTTCTTCCAAACGCAATACACCTTCTTCTCTTACATATTTTCCGAGTACTCTCGGGAATGTTCCGTACCATCTTGGGTGGGGGTGGCCATCACCTAGATTTACCAATCGACCGTCAGAGGCAATCATGGTTTGTGGGTGTTTCATAATGTTGACAACATCGCTTTCATCCATAGCATGAAAAACACAACTCGCTCCACCGTTTGATTGGGCTTCCATTACAAGTTCAGCTCCATTTTCAAGAGTAGGGGCAAGTCCTTTCAGTTCGCACCAATATTTAAGCGTTTTGCCTTCCAATTCGGGCATCCAACTAACTTTTGCAAATTGAACCCGATCCAAATCATCTCCGCCTCTGTCATTGAGGATATTGTAAATGATTCCTTTTTTGATACTGTCGCGTAGTTTTTTGTTTTTAAGACGTTCAATAAATGCGTCATTTCCCCCTTCACCTGCCCAACTGGGAATTAAGACCGATATACCGGTATAACTTGCGTTGTAAGGATATTGATCCATCACCACATTTAACCCCCTTGATCGGGCTTCATCTACCATAGCTAGGGTTTGATCGCTTTTTCCCCACATCGGTTTTCCAATCACTTTGTGATGGGTTAGGACCACAGGAATTACGGCTTTTTCTGCAATCTCGACCGCCTCGGCAACAGAGGCAAGTAAGGATAAGCCTTCATCACGAAGATGAGAGGTATATATACCCCCACGCTGTGACGCCTCTTTGGAAAGGGCAATGACTTCATCCACTTTAGAAAAATTACCGGGCAAATACTTTAAGCCGGTGGA
>JALRBW010000037.1 GCA_023257625.1 Flavobacteriaceae bacterium
ACTTGCAATCCTGCAGAATTTATCGTAACTTTAAAGAAGAACTTAGATATACTGATAGACAATGAGCTATATGAACTTTTTGGCCCATGTATATTTATCAGGAGAAGATATGGATTTGGCCATTGGAAATCTTATTGCCGATCGCGTAAAAGGAAAAGAAATTCAAGTGTATCCAAAGCCAATTCAAAGAGGAATAATTCTTCACCGAAGTATCGATAAATATACAGATACACATCCTATTGTTCGTGAGTGCAGAAAGGTACTTTTTTCCGAATACAGGCATTATAGTGGGGTGATTGTTGATATGTATTTTGATCATTTTTTAGCCCTTCACTGGAAACGTTTTCACCCAGTTCCACTTTTTGATTTTTCTTCAACTTTTTATTCAAAAGTAAAGGAGAGGTCAGTTGATTTTCCTTACCGTACACAACAATTTGTTTCTTCTTTAATTCGGTATGACTGGTTTTCATACTATGAATCTTTACAGGGTTTGAGGAAAATTTTAACCCAAATGGAACAAAGAATTAAAAACCCCTCAAAATTGTCTTCTTCTGTAGACTTTTTAGAAGAAAATTATAATTATTTTGGTTATCATTTTTTTCCCTTCATGGAAGATGTTATTTCCTTTTCAAAAAATCAATTTTTAATCATAAAGTCGCAAGTATGAATTCTTTTTTTTCTTTTAATAAATTTAGATTTCTCACACTTAATGTAATCTTAATCCTATTTTTATTTTTACAGTCTTGTTATACTCCAAAATCAATAAAAGCAACTGTTGTGAGCGCAAGACAAGAGGCTTCAGCTATAGGGGCTTCCGTTTTAGCTAAAGGAGGAACAGCATTTGATGCTATGATTGCTACTGATTTAGCCCTTACCGTTTGTTATCCAAATGCTGGTAATATTTCAGGCGGTGGTTTTTTTGTTTATCGCACCTCACAAGGTGAAGTAGGAAGTTTGGATTATCGTGAAAAAGCACCTTTAGGAGCCTCAGCAAAAATGTATCTTGATGAAGAAGGAAATGTATTACCCGACAAAAGCACTTTAGGAGGACTTGCTGTTGGGGTACCTGGGACGGTGGCAGGACTAGTTGCTATTCATCAAAAATTTGGAACCCTTCCTTGGAAAGAATTAGTTCAACCTGCAATAGACCTAGCTCGCGATGGTTATATTGTTACTGAAATGCAAGCTCAAAGCTTTGAGAGTGCTATTGAACAATTTTCTTCTATTAACGGATCAGAAACATTTTATGCTCAAGGTTTTAAAAAGGGAGACCGAGTTAAAAATATTGCCCTTGCTGAAACATTAGAACGTATTGCCAATTTGGGTAAAGCAGGGTTTTATGAAGGTGAAAATGCTGATGCTCTCGTTGAGCGAGTAAAAGAAACTGGAGGAATTATTACTCATGATGACCTAATTCAATATGAACCTGTATGGCGAGAGCCCATTCATTTTAAATATAAAGACTTAGATATCTATACCATGGCACCCCCCTCAAGCGGAGGGATTTGCTTAGGTCAAATTATGAAAATGATAGAGCCCTTTAATATAGGTCAGTACAATCAAAACGCCCAAGAAGCAGTTCAGATTATAGTAGAAGCAGAACGTCGATCTTATGCAGATAGAAGTCTTTATCTTGGTGATCCTGATTTTGTTTCCATACCCACTAAAGAATTGCTTGATATTTCCTATTTAAATGAAAGAATGGCGAGTTTTAACTTTGAACAGGCAACTAACTCTTCGGCTATAGCACCAGGAACTGTTGTCTGGGAAGAAAGCGAAGAAACCACTCATTATTCTATTCTAGATACCTTTGGAAATGCCGTTGCAGTTACAACTACATTAAATGGAAGTTATGGCTCTAAAGTTTATGTAGAGTCAGGAGGTTACTTCCTTAACAATGAAATGGATGATTTTAGTAGTAAACCTGGTGTTCCAAATATGTTTGGACTTATTGGAGGAGAAGCAAACGCTATAGCTCCACAAAAGCGAATGCTTAGTGCGATGACTCCTACTATTGTAGAAAAAAATGGAGCATTATCAATGATTGTAGGTACCCCAGGAGGGTCAACTATAATTACTTCAGTTTTACAAACTTTACTTAATGTTTATGAATTTGAAATGGATATTCAGACTGCCGTATCTGCCCCTAGATTTCATCATCAATGGCTGCCTGATGTAGTTGTTTTTGAACCTAACAGATTTGAAAATGACTTTATTTTGAAATTACAAGAAAAAGGCTACAACATAAAAGAAGAATATACCCGCATCATTGGTCGAGTTGATGCTATCCATATTGCAGAGGATGGCACGATTCAAACTGGTGCTGACCCAAGAGGTGACGATACAGCTGTTTCATTGTATTAAACTTCAATTTAGATAAAACTCTTCGTTAGAAATTATACTTTTGTTGGCTATAGCTATGCATAAAGGAGAAAATTATATTGTTGTTGAAGGTGCGAGGGAACATAATTTAAAAAACATTAATGTTTCTATTCCCAGAGAAAAATTAGTTGTAATTACAGGTCTGTCTGGAAGTGGAAAATCTTCTTTAGCATTTGATACGTTATATGCCGAGGGTCAACGTCGGTATATGGAAACTTTTTCAGCATATATTCGCCAGTTTCTAGGCAACCTTGAACGCCCAGATGTAGATAAAATTGACGGTTTATCTCCAGTAATTGCTATTGAACAAAAGACAACCTCTAAAAGCCCTCGTTCTACCGTTGGAACAATTACAGAACTTTATGATTTTTTCCGATTGCTCTTTGCTAGAGTGGGTTCTGCATACAGTTATATTACTCATGAAAAAATGGTAAGCTATACCGATGATCAAATTTTAGAATTGGTACAACATCATTTTAGTGAAAAAAAAATTGGCCTATTATCTCCTTTGGTACAAGCAAGAAAAGGGCATTATCGAGAACTTTTTGAATCGCTTTCTAGGCAAGGGTTTACAAAAGTTAGAGTCGATACTCAAATTTTAGATATTACTCCAGGGATGAAATTAGATCGGTATAAAACTCATGATATTGAATTGGTGATTGATCGTTTTACTGTAAAAAATGAGCCTCAAACTATCAAAAGATTAACAGAATCAGTTTCTACGGCAATGCATTATGGTCAAGGCGTTTTACTTATCATTGATTTAGAAAGTGAAGATACCCGATATTTTAGTAGAAATTTAATGTGTCCTAGTTCAGGAATTTCCTATCCCCTTCCGGAGCCAAATACATTTTCATTTAATTCTCCTAAGGGCATGTGTCCTGATTGTAAGGGATTAGGAATCCAGCATAAAGTAAATATTGCAAAAGTCATTCCTGATCGGAGTTTATCAATTTCGCAAGGAGGGTTAGCCCCTTTAGGTGCAAATAAAAAAAGCTGGACCTATAAACAAATTGAAACTATAGCTAAATGTTATTCTTTTTCGTTACAAGATCCTATTGAGAAAATTCCTGAAAATGGTTTAGAAGTAATATTAAAAGGCAGTAATGAAAAGTTTCAAATTAAGTCAACTACACTTGGGATTACGCGAACTTATCAGATAGATTTTGAAGGACTTGAAAATTATATTACCACAAGTTATGAAGAGGCTGGTACTAGTGGTATTCGAAGGTGGGCTTCCTCTTTTATGGATAGCACTCCATGTAACACTTGTTTAGGTACACGTTTAAAAAGAGAGGCCTTACATTTTAAAATATTAAACTCAACTATTGCCGATCTCGTGTCTATGGATCTAAAAGACTTGCACGAATGGATAATTCAATTGCCTAAACAACTAACAGATAATGAAAACAAAATTGCATTTGAAATCATTAAAGAAATTGCAACACGATTACAGTTTTTACTTGATGTAGGTTTGGATTATTTGCAATTAAATCGATCCTCAAAATCCTTATCTGGTGGCGAAGCACAGCGTATTCGATTAGCTACACAAATTGGCTCTCAACTGGTAGGTGTTCTATATATTTTAGATGAACCCAGTATTGGGTTACATCAACGCGATAACAAACGTTTAATTCAATCCCTTTTAACATTAAGAGACATTGGAAATTCTGTAATTGTAGTTGAGCATGATAAGGACATGATGCTCCATGCAGATCATTTAATTGATATGGGGCCTAAAGCGGGAAAAAATGGCGGGCAAATTATTTCAGAAGGAACTCCTGCTGAAATTCTTAGTGACGGATTAACAATAACATCAAAATACCTTTCAGGAGAATTAGAAATTGAAGTCCCCTCAACACGTCGAAAAGGAAATGGAAATATTTTACAGCTAATAGGATGCACAGGAAATAATTTGAAAAATATTACAGTTGATTTCCCTTTAGGCATGATGGTTGGAATAACCGGTGTTTCGGGAAGTGGAAAATCTACCTTAATCAATGAAACTTTATACCCTATCTTAAACCATCATATTTTCAATGGAGTACAAGAACCACTTCCATTTAAATCCATAAAAGGGTTAAAACATATCGATAAGGTAATTGATATAAATCAAAGTCCAATTGGGCGTACCCCTCGAAGTAATCCGGCCACTTATTGTGGAGTTTTTAGTGAAATTAGAACACTTTTTACTCGAACCCCTGAAGCTCAAATCCGTGGATATAAACCTGGTCGATTTAGTTTTAATGTTGTTGGCGGGCGCTGTGAAACATGTCAAGGCGGGGGCATGAAAGTAATAGAAATGAATTTTTTACCTGATGTATATGTAGAATGCGAGAGGTGTAATGGAAAACGTTTTAACAGAGAAACACTGGAAATTAGATATAAAGGAAAATCTATTTCAGATGTACTTGAAATGTCTATAAATGATGCGTGCTCCTTTTTTGAAGCTGTACCAAAAATTTATCGTAAACTGAAAATGATTCAAGAAGTAGGTTTAGGCTATATAACCCTTGGTCAATCTTCAACTACTCTTTCTGGCGGTGAAGCCCAAAGAATTAAATTGGCAAGTGAATTGTCTAAAATAGATACAGGGAAAACATTGTATATATTAGATGAACCTACTACAGGTCTTCATTTTGAAGATATTCGTGTACTATTAGATGTTTTAAATCGTTTGGTTGACAAGGGAAATACGGTTGTAATTATTGAACATAACATGGATGTAATTAAACAAGTTGACTATATAATCGATATCGGACCTGATGGAGGTCGATATGGAGGTGAATTAGTTTGTAAAGGCACTCCAGAAGATATCATAGCCAAAGGAAAAGGCTACACCGCAGAATTTTTAAAATTTGAATTTGAATCTTTTAATAAAACATTACTATGATGAAAGAAGTTGAAATGAAAAACTGGAACGAAATTAAAACGAATGACTCGTGGGCTTTATTTAAAATAATGAGTGAATTTGTAGAAGGGTATGAACGCATGAGTGCTTTTGGTCCGTGTATTTCAATCTTTGGTTCTGCTAGAACTCCAGAAGATCATCCCGTTTATAAACAAACTGTTGATATTGCAGAGGCTGTTGCTAAATCTGGATACGGTGTTATTAGCGGAGGAGGACCAGGTATTATGGAAGCGGCTAACCGAGGAGCTCAAAAAGCAGGTGGAGTTTCTGTAGGTTTAAACATTAAACTCCCTTATGAACAGAGAAGTAACCCATACATAGATCAAGATAAGTTAATTGACTTTAAGTATTTTTTTGTTCGTAAGGTAATGTTTGTAAAATACGCTCAAGGCTTTGTAGTAATGCCAGGAGGGGTAGGCACATTAGATGAATTATTTGAAGCCTATACACTCATTCAAACTGAAAAAACAATAAAATTCCCAATTATTTTAGTAGGACGTTCTTATTGGAGTGGCCTAACAGATTGGATTAAAAATACTGTTCTTGTAGAAAAAAATATTAGTCCCGAAGATCTTGATTTATTTACTTTAGTAGATACAACCGAAGAAGTAATGGAATGTCTTAACCGTTTTTATGAAAAGGATAACTTTGTACCTAATTTCTAACCCTAATGGTTAAACGGTTTTTTTGCACTTTTTTAATATTGGGCCTCAATATGAACCTGCCCTTATGGAGCCAGACACAATATTCAATTGATGCTTTATTAGAACCAAACTCAGCGAGTTTAACTGTTTCTCAAACCATTTATTTCAAAAACACATCTAAAGCTCCGTTATCTTATTTATATCTCTATGATTGGTCTAATTCATATAAAGGTGCCCCCTCTCCCCTAGCCGATCATTTAGCAAATCAATTTAATCGAAGTTTTTATTTGCGTTCAAAAAGTAAACTAGGCTATACACAAATCCAATCTATAAGTACTAATTCAAATGAATTATTATATAATCGTCTTGATTATCAAATCGATGTGCTTAAAGTGATTTTAGAAAAACCTTTAGCGCCAGATGCATCAATAGAAATTAAAGTAGCGTATGAAATTAAAATTCCAGATGATACTTTCACTGGTGTAGGGATTCAATCTGATAAAAGTTTTTTATTGAGAGATACATTTATTACTGTTGCACCTCTTTTTGAAGATGATTGGCTCTTAAACAGTAATCTAGGTTTTCGTGATAACAGTATTTTACCTAGTCAATTCTCTATTAAATTTACATTCCCAAATAGTTATGTGCTTCATACTAACTTACAATTACTTTCTAGTGAAAAAAATATTTCTAATTTAATTAAAACAGAAACCTTTAGCTCTAATGAATTGAGCTGTCCTGAGTTCGTTTTCCAATTGGAAAACACTTTTCAAGAAATAAAAACAACTGATTCTTTTTACATTCTTACCGATATTCTACCAAGTAAAAATTCTTCAATTGATCTAGTCTCATCTGTGAATCGGATTGATACTTTCATAAAAAAATATTTGAGTCCTATTCCAAATAATAAAATTATGGTATTAAAAAAGGATTATAATCGTAATCCTATAGTAGGTATAAGTGAAGCGCTTTCTTTTTTAGAACCTTTCCCTGAAGAATTTATCTATGAAACTAAATTTTTAAAAGCTTATCTAGCTTCATATTTAAATGAACTTTTGGTGATTGACAAACGAAAAAATCATTGGATTCCTGGTGGAATTCAAACCTATATCCTTATGAAATATGTAGATACATATTATCCTAATTCTAAATTTTTAGGGGAATTGCAATCCTTTTCAGTATTGGGAATAAGACCATTTAAAAATTATAGTGCTGCAAATATAGGATATAACGAAAGTTTTTCATTTATATATGAATTTAGTGAACATGCAAACCGACAACAATCGGATACATTAGGAAAAGAAAAACTTACCAAATCAAATGAACTTTACGCATCCCCTTATCATGTGGGAAGTGGACTTCACTATTTAGATGCTTTTTTGGATGAAGATGTCATTAAAAAAGGCCTATTAGATTTTTCCAAACAACGGGGTAAAAAAGAACTTCAAAAATCATTATCATATTATACAGAAAAAAATCTTGATTGGTTTTTTAAAACATACCTTTCTGACAGAGAAGCCCATGATTTTTTCATAAAAAAGGTAACCAAAAAACCAACTGAAATCGAAATTACATTAAGTGAAAAAAACGATAAGTCAGCTCCTGTAAAACTAGATTTAATTCAAAAAGATAAACTCATTTATGAACAATGGATTGAATTAACTGGAAAAGACACAATAATTACCTTTCCTGGCGACAAAGAAATTGATTTTGTGGCCATCAATTCAAATCAATTTTTGCCAGATAAAAACCATTTGAATAATTGGAAATTTTTACAATCTTCAACCGGACTAAAGCCTTTACAATTTACATTTTACGGCGATAGCGAAAACTTAAAAAGAAATCAAATCTTTTATCATCCAATATCTGATTTTAATATTTATGATGGCTTTACTGCAGGTATGAGAATTTATAATACACGAGTAAAAAATCAACCCTTTGAATTGGATTTACATCCTCAATACTCAATTAAAGAGAGTGAATGGGTCGGTTTTTTTCGAACACGATATCGATTTATAAACCATAAAAGTAAAAATTACCTCAATCAAGTTTTTTTAACAGGAAAAAGCTATCATTATAATACTAACCTAAGGTACACTTCAATTCAACCCTCATTTTCAATGTATTTTAGACCTTATGATCTGCAGTCGAACAAAAGGCAACTATTGAATGTATCATGGTATAATGTTTTTCGTGATCGAAATCCGGAGATTGAAGTAAGTCCAGATTATAGTATTATAAGCTTATTACACAGGTATGAAAATAGTAATGCAGTAAATACCTTTTCAACTAATTCTAACACAGAAATCGCTAATAATTTTGCTAAAATCTATTTTAGTAGTGAGTATAGAAAACTCTTTCGAAGTGGACGACAACTTTCTTTGCGTTTTTTTGCAGGTAAGTTTTTATGGCATAATACAACTCAATTTTTTGATTTTAATCTAAACCGTTCACCAGACTATTTGTTTCGTTATGATTATTTAGGGAGATCTGAAGATTCAGGCATTTATAGTCAACAATTTATCCCTGTAGAGGGCGGTTTTAAAGCATTTTTTGAAGAATCTTCTGCAAATGATTATATGGTCTCTTTGAATGGTTCAATTGGACTATGGAAATGGATTGAATTTTATGGAGATTTAGGGGTGTTGAAAAACCAAAACCGCAACGCTGTTGGATATTTTGATTCTGGAGTAAAATTTAATCTTGTGCCTGATTATTTTGAAATTTTTTTCCCATTGTATTCTTCAAACGGATTTGAACCCACACAATCTCGTTATGCCACTAAAATTAGATTTATTTTAACTCCACGTTTAAATACTGTTAGCAGTTTATTTACGCGTAAATGGTTTTAAATTAATAGGTTATAAATTCACTTAAAACCCTATTTAAGCTACCGTAATTTTTTTTGTATTTTCGTCGAACCATATGAATTTTCAAAACCAAGACGAATCTATTAATATCAGCTTTGATACATTTAAAGAACGTGTATTGCATGACTATAAAATTGCCGTTTTAAGTCGCGAATGCAGTATAATTGGCAGAAGAGAAGTCTTTTCTGGAAAAGGTAAATTTGGAATATTTGGAGACGGTAAAGAAGTTCCTCAATTGGTTATGAACCATTTTTTTAAAAAAGGTGATTTTAGAGCCGGTTATTACAGAGATCAAACCTTACTTATGGCTCAAGGACTTCTTACGGCTGAAAATATTTTTGCAGCACTATATGCAGATTTAGATAAAAGTCGTGAACCTATGTCTGGAGGACGGCAAATGGGAGGGCATTTTGTGACTCCAATAAAAGATGAAAAAGGAAATTGGATTCCCCTAGTAGATCAATATAACCACAGTGGAGATATTTCTCCTACTGCAGGACAGATGCCTAGATTGCTTGGACTTGCACAAGCCTCTAAAATATATAGGGAATATTCTACTAAAAAGGCTCCTTTATTTTCAAATAATGGTAATGAAATTGCATGGGGAACAATTGGAAATGCAAGCACAAGCGAAGGAATGTTTTTTGAAACTATTAATGCAGCTGGTGTTATGCAAGTACCTATGGTGGTTAGCGTTTGGGACGATGGATATGGTATATCCGTAGCTAACGATGAGCAAACCACAAAGGAAAGTATATCTCTAGCCCTTGAAGGATTTCAACGCACAGCCACCCAGAAAGGATTTGAAATTATAACTGTTCCAGGGTGGGATTATTTGAAATTAATTACAGCATATGAAAAAGCTTCTACATTAGCTCGTGAGGAACATGTTCCTGTATTAATACATGTTACTGAGCTAACTCAGCCCCTTGGGCATTCCTCCTCTGGATCCCATGAACGCTATAAAACAGATGAAAGATTGGCCTGGGAAAGGGAATTTGATTGTAATTTAAAAATGCGACAATGGATTTTAGCAGAGGGCATTTCAAATGAATCTATTTTAGAAAAAATTGAAAAAGAGGCTGCACATCAAGCTCGCGCTGCAAGAAGAAATGCTTGGGAATCTTATCAAAAACCAATTGAAAGACAACTTAAAAATCTTCAAGATTTTACAGATATCTTAAAAAAACACACGCACAACGATCCTCAAGTTTATCACTTGTTATCACAATTGGAGCATGTACAAGAATTAGGCTACCGTGATGTAATTTCTACAGCCCGTCAAATTAATTTAAGAATAAGTCAACAAGGGTTTCCCCCCCTAAAAGAATTTAAATCTTGGTTTAACACTTTGAACCAAGAGTTAAATGAAAAAATTTCCTCTCAACTTTATTCAATGGAAAAAGAAGAGTTATTGCAATTCAAATCAATTCCTCCTCAATACGATCACAATAGTAATAATTTAGTCGATGGACGCATAATTCTGCGTGATAATTTTGAAGCTCTATTTAAAAAATACGATACTCTTTTTGTATTTGGTGAAGATGTAGGTAAAATTGGTGATGTAAATCAGGGAATGGAAGGATTACAATCAAAATTTGGTAGTCTACGGATTGCCGATACAGGAATTCGAGAAACCACCATAATAGGACAAGGAATTGGATTAGCGCTTCGAGGACTCCGACCCATAGCCGAAATACAGTATTTAGACTACATTTTATATTGTATTCAAACCTTAAGTGATGATTTAGCTTCAATGAATTATCGAACAAGAGGTCAACAACATGCACCTTTAATAATAAGAACTAGAGGACATCGTTTAGAGGGCATTTGGCATTCCGGATCTCCTATGGGTGGAATGATTCATTTGTTACGAGGAATTCATATTCTTGTTCCTAGAAATATGACTCAAGCTGCAGGATTATACAACACATTAATGCAATTAGAGCAACCTGCAATTGTAGTCGAGTCATTAAACGGTTATCGCTTAAAAGAAAAACCGCCTACTAATTTGGGTGAATTTACTGTACCCCTAGGTAAGATAGAGTGTTTAAAAGAGGGGACTGACCTAACCGTTATTTCGTACGGCTCAACATTGCGTATAGTTGAAGTAGCAGCGGAAAATATTTCTAAAGTGGGAATTTCTGTTGAAGTAATTGATATACAAAGCTTAATACCATTTGATTTAGCTGAAGAAATTCAAAAAAGTATAACTAAAACGAATCGACTAATGATTGTTGATGAAGATATGCCTGGAGGTGCTACTTCTTACATTCTTCAACAATTACTTGAAAAACAAAATATTTTTCCATTACTAGACACAGCTCCAATTTTACTCTCAGCAAAAGCCCATCGTCCAGCTTACGGGGGCGATGGTGATTATTATTCAAAGCCCTCAGAAGATGATGTATACGAAGCTATCTATACAATAATGCATGAATCTAATCCCTCACGTTTTCCTCTTTAGGTAAGCGTAAATAATTTTAATAATAATTCTTCAAGAATGCGAGCATCATTTTGAGATGACCCTTCAATTCCTTTACATTTCAAATCAGCTTTTAAAATACAGTGTAGAGCATTTGAAATTTGATGCATACTCAAACGATTGGCAGCAGTTTGATATTCTTTTATAAAATATGGGCTAATTCCTAGAACAGTTGTAATATTATCCTGACTGTTCATCCCTTTTATAAGTAATAATTTTTGAAAATAACTATGCAGAGTTGATAAAATAAGTACCAAAGGGTGCTCTTTATTATTTCTATTTAAATATTGTATAATTTCAAAGGCCTTCGAAAAATGACCTAGCCCAATAGCCTTTTGCAGTTCGAAACTATTATAAGCTTTATTAATTCCAATATATTGTTCAATATGTTGAGGAAATATAATAGCCTCTTTTCCAATAGCTACTTGAAGTTTTTCTAGAGCTTTTTCAATTGCAGTTAAATCTGTTCCAATGTAAACAGAGAGCAATTCTACTGCAGTTGGATCAATTTTCATTTTTAATGCAGCTGCACGATCTCTAATCCATTGTGGCAATTGATTCTCATACACTGGTTTTGTATCTAATATCTCACCATTTTTTTGAGCTGCTTTATAAAGTTTTTTTCTTTTGTCAAACTGCTTATGTTTATAGCAAAAAATTAAAACAGTACTTGGTGTTGGATGTTCAACGTATTGTGCAAGTTCATCTAATGTTTCTGCATTTAAATTTTGTGCTTCCTTGATCACTATTACATTGCGTGAAGCTAGCATGGGAAAACGCTTAGCGGTTTCTATAATTTCAGAACTTACAGCCTCTTTACCATAAAAATAAGTACAATCAAAATCTTTAGATGCAGGATTAACCAGATGCTCCAACAAAGCACTAGTGAGTACATCAATATAGTAGGGCTCTGTTCCTGAAAATAAGTAAAAAGGGGCAAAATTCCCTTTTTTAATCTGAGAAAGCAATGTAAAGAACGCTTGCATATTAAAAATTTATTGCACTTTTACAATATGGTTTCCTTAGGTTTTCCCAAGTATCCTGTTCGGGTTAAAAGTACAGAAAATAAACCCTTAATCTTTGATCCTGTACGTAAAAAATGGAGTATGTTGACTCCTGAAGAGTGGGTCCGTGTTCATTGTTTATATTATTTAACCGAAACTAAAGGATATCCGCTTTCTTGGATACGTGTAGAACAAAAAATTGAAGTTTATACAACTTATAAAAGGTTTGATATTGTGATTCAAAATCCCAATAAAGGAATCGAACTTTTGGTGGAATGTAAATCGCCTTCAGTAGCTATTAAACAATCTGCTTTTGATCAAATAGCACAATATAATCTTAAGCTTAAAAGCAAATATCTTATGATTACAAATGGTCTCATTCATTATTTTTGTCGTATGTCAATTGATCAAAAGTCACTTACGTTTATAGATATCCTACCCGATTATTCTGAATAAAAAATGAAAAAAGTAGCCGTTGTTTTATTAAACTTTAATGGACTTTCATTATTAAAAAAATACCTGCCATCAGTCCATGCTTTTAGTCCTGAGTCAAAACTTTATTTAATTGACAATGGATCATGTGATAATTCTTTGGAATGGGTTTCCTCTCAATATCCTAATATTAAATGCATTGCTTTAAATGAGAATTTTGGTTATGCTGGCGGGTATAACAAAGGGTTGCAACAAATTCCAGAAGAAATATACTGTTTACTCAATACCGACGTTAGAGTCAAAGAAGATTGGTTAATTCCAATTATCAATCATTTTGATAAAAACCCTAAAACGGCAATTGTTCAACCTCATATAATGGATGACAAAAACCCTTCAGTATTTGAATATGCTGGAGCTGCAGGAGGTGTTATAGATCGTCTAGGGATACCGTTTTGCAGAGGACGTGTATTTTCAAGTATAGAAAGTGATTATGGACAATATGATACGCCTCATCCTGTTTTTTGGGCCAGTGGTGCTTGTTTTTTTATTCGAAAATCCGTCTTTTGGGAATTAGGAGGTTTTGATTCGCGTTTTTTTGCACATCAAGAAGAGATCGATCTCTGTTGGCGGGCTTACAATATGGGTTACACTACAATGTCAATTGGAGAAATAAAAGTGTATCATTTTGGTGGAGGTACCCTTAAGCCCTCTCCTAAAAAGGTTTTTTTAAATTACCGAAATTCTCTTTGTATGCTCTATAAAAACTTACCTAATAAAGTAAAAACAAAAGTTTTAATAGAACGGATGTTATGGGATGGCATTGCCGGCATACATTTTTTGATACAATTCCAATTTTTAAATATGTGGGCAATAATAAGAGCCCATTTTACGTTTTACTTAATGCTAAAGTCCTTAAGAAGTAGTCAGGTTCATGGAAATAAAAAGTTAGATTACTACCAAAGTTTTAATGTGATTGTCTCTTATTATTTCCTCAGAAGATTAAATTTTAGCGATATAGTAAAAAATAAAAATAATTTCAGTTAATTTGTAATGTCAAAAATTAAATCAAACAATACTATGAAAAAAGCAGTAGCTTTAATATTCACTGGAGTTTTATTATCTTCATGTGTATCTCAAAAGAAATTTTCGGAATTAGAAGAGCTTCAACAAAACACAAAAAATTTACTTGACACTGCCACAGTAAAATTGAATAGTTGCAATGAAGAAAAAGAGGCTGTTATGGCTACTTTGGCTACATTACAAGAACAAAATCAATTTTTAAAGGCCAACAATCAAGACTTAATTAATAATATCGGTAACCTTACTACACTATCTCAAAAAGGAGCAGACAACCTAGAGCGATCTTTAGAGAGTATGAAAGAAAAAGATTTACGTATTCAACGTATGCAAGATGCTGTTACCAAAAAAGATTCTGTTACACTTGCACTTGTTACTAGCCTAAAAGGAGTTTTAGGAAATATGAATGATGATGATATTGAAATCAATGTTGAAAAAGGTGTCGTTTACGTTTCAATTTCTGATAAACTTTTATTCCGAAGTGGAAGCTACACTGTAACCGCTGCTGCAAAAGAAGTTTTAGGAAAAGTTGCTAAAGTTGTTAACGATAAACCTGAATTAGAGTTTATGGTAGAAGGTCATACTGACAACGTACCAATTAAATCTGACGGTATTGAGGACAACTGGGATTTATCAGTAAAACGGGCTACTGCTGTAGTTCGCATTCTTCAAAAAGACTTTGGAGTAGCTCCTGCTCGTATGACTGCTGCTGGACGTAGCTACTATATGCCAATTGCCGATAATGATACAGCTTCAAACAGAGCAAAAAATAGAAGAACACGCATCGTTGTGCTTCCAAAACTAGATCAATTCTATGATTTAATTGCTCAAGGAATGGATGCTGCTCAATAAATTATAAATTACATATCTTAAAAATGGCTTCCCTCAGGGAGGCCATTTTTTTATTGTATGTATCTTTATCATAATGAATATTTCTCAAGCCATTTTTGACTTAAAACAATCTTTACCTCATGAGGTGACTTTAATTGCTGTATCTAAAACAAAACCCATTGAAGATTTAGTTGAGGCCTATAAAGCGGGTCAATTGGATTTTGGGGAAAATAAAATTCAAGAAATGGTCTCAAAATGGGAACAATTACCTAAAGATATTCGTTGGCACATGATTGGGCATGTTCAAACAAATAAGGTAAAATATATGGCCCCTTTTGTTTCATTAATTCATGCAATTGATAGTACAAAGCTTTTGTCTGAGATACAAAAACAAGCTGAAAAAAATAATCGAATTATAGAAGGATTAATTCAAGTCCGAATTGCTCAAGAAGAAACTAAATATGGATTACCTATAGACGAAGTCGAAGCACTTTTAGAATTTGCATCTCGTTGTAAAAATGTAAAAATTAAAGGTTTAATGGGTATGGCTAGTTTATCGGAAAATGAAATCCAAATTCGTTCCGAATTTGAAACAATTTCCACTCTTTATTTTAATTTAAAACCCCACCACCCTTCTTTTACTTACTTATCAATGGGAATGAGTGGAGATTACACAATTGCACTTCAACTAGGTTCAAATATGATTCGAGTGGGTAGTAAACTCTTTGGAGCGAGATAAAATTATGTACGCAATTCTCGATATTGAAACAACGGGAGGTAAATATGACGAAGAGGGAATTACCGAAATAGCCATTTTTCAATTTGATGGAATTAAAATTACCGATCAATTCAGCAGTTTGATAAATCCTGAAAGGGAAATCCAGCCCTATGTAGCGAAACTTACTGGAATTACACATAAAATGGTGCAAAGTGCCCCAAAATTTCATGAAATAGCAAAGCGAATTGTAGAAATAACAGAGAATTGCATTTTAGTGGCCCATAATGCTGTTTTTGATTATCGTATTTTACAAACTGAATTTCGACGACTAGGCTATAATTATGTTCGAAAATCAATATGTACAGTAACTCTTGCGCAAGAATTAGTTCCTAATCAACCAGCTTATAGTTTGGGCAAATTGGTTAAAAATTTAGGAATACCCATTTCAAACCATCACCGAGCTTTTGGTGATGCTAATGCTACCTTGAAATTATTTGAATTACTCTTGGAAAAAGACACCCATAAGTCGATTTTAAAAACACACATCAGCACATTAACCCCCAACAAATCGCCTTTAAAGTATCATGAAATGATAGACGCATTACCTACAGAAATGGGGGTTTATTATTTATACAACGACAAAGACGATGTTATTTATATCGGAAAAAGCAATAACATTAAAAAACGCGTTCTCTCGCATGTAACGAACAAACAAAAGAAGGCAAAAATGATTCAACGTGAACTTTCCCGGGTCAGTTATGCTTTAACTGGAGGAGAATTGGTAACCTTATTAAAAGAGCAAAACGAGATAAAATCAATTGCACCCAAATACAATACTTCTCAACGTTATAGACAATTCCCTATGGGAATCAGACTAGATTACTCAATTGATTATCCTGTTTTACTTTGTGAACAAGTTCGTAAAGATCAAGAATACATAAGTGTTTTTAAAAACAGGAAAACTGCGCATAACGCACTACATCAATGGGCGGAAACCTTTCGTATTTGTTTGTATCATACAAATATAGAAGATCAAAATGCGCCATGTTTTCTTTATGGTTTAAAAAAATGCGACGGCGCATGTATAGGGGAAGAATCCAGAACAAATTATTCGAATAAAATTGAATCCTTAGTCGATTCCCTTTCTTATTCCCACCCTTCTTTTTTGCTAATTGAACGAGGGCGAGAAAAAGGAGAGTATTCTTTTGTTTGGATACACAACAGTACCTTGAGAGGGTATGGCTATTTCGAGTTAAATCACCAAATCAAAACCGCAGAAAAAATTAAAAGCAGAATGACGCCCATTCAAGACAATCCTGATGCTCAAAAATTAATTCGTAGTTTCATAGCGCGTAAAAAATACATGAAGTTGATACCTTTGACAGAAGAAATCAATAAAACTCAAAGCTAAAAACGATTAAACACTAATCTGATGAAAAAGTGGAAACACCGTTTACATGAAATCATTTACGAAGCAGATACCCAAGCAGGAAAAGCTTTTGATCTCATTTTACTCGTTTTTATATTACTCAGTGTCGTATTGGTTGCCTTAGAAAGCGTACCCTCCATTGATATCACCTACCACAGCCTATTAGATCAAGCTGAATGGTTTATTACGCTCCTTTTTACAATCGAATATGTGCTGAGAATACTGAGTGTTAGTCGACCCCAAAAGTATATTTTTAGTTTTTTCGGTATCATTGATTTACTCTCAATTTTGCCTAAATACCTATCCCTTCTTTTTATCGGCACACATAGTTTAGTAGCAATTAAAGCTCTTCGTCTTCTCCGCGTATTTCGGATTTTAAAATTGACCCCTTACATCAAAGAGTCTAATAATTTACTCCGTGCATTGAAATCCAGCAAAACTAAAATTTCCGTATTTATATTTGGGGTTTTAGTACTCTGCGTCATTTTTGGTACCGTGATGTATCTTGTTGAAGGCGACCGAAGCGGATTTACGAGTATACCCAGAAGTATTTATTGGTGTATTGTAACTCTAACCACTGTTGGGTATGGTGATATTGCTCCAGCAACTCCATTTGGCCAACTTATTGCCTCATTTATTATGATTTTAGGGTATGGTATAATTGCAGTTCCTACAGGAATTGTAACTGCAGAAATGGCAAAGCCAGTTACAGTAGACACCAATACCCAAGCCTGCCCTAATTGCTTGCATCCCAGCCATAAAGAACGTGCTATTTACTGCCATCAATGTGGAGAATTGCTAAACGATGTCCAATAATACACTACTTTATATTGCTGGCCCCACTGCTGTTGGAAAAACGGCCCTAAGCATATCACTTGCACAATATTTTAATACTGAAATTTTATCGTGTGATTCCCGACAGTTTTATTCAGAAATGTCTATTGGAACTGCTGTTCCAACAATAAAAGAGCGGGAAAGGATTCCCCATCATTTTATTCAGCACAAATCCATTCAAAAGCCCTACACTGTAGGAGAATATGAACGAGAAGCTACCAAAAAGTTAGAATCACTATTTTCGGTTCATAAAACGGTTATTCTTGTGGGTGGATCTGGACTTTATGCCGATGCCCTAATGTATGGAATTGATTCCTTCCCTGAGGTACCTAATGAAGTTCGCAAAGAAATGTGTCACTTGTTTGAAACAAAGGGCATTGAAGCCCTTCAGCAATTACTTAAAGAAAAAGACCCCGTATATTATCAACAAGTTGATCAAAACAACCCAGTACGACTATTACGCGCTTTGGAGGTTTGTGTATCCTCTTCTCAACCTTACTCTAGTTTTTTAAAGAAAACACAAAAGCCAAGACCTTTTAAGATTAAAATTATTTGTATTGAAGCTCCTAGATCCCTGCTGTACGAAAGAATAAATGCACGAGTTGATACGATGGTAACCAAAGGATTAGTTGAAGAGGTAAAAAAATTATTACCCTATAAAGACGAAACACCTTTACGAACTGTCGGCTATCAGGAACTTTTCCCTTTTTTAGAAGGGAAAACCGGTATTTACGAAGCGCTAGAACTGGTAAAAAGAAACAGTAGGCGGTATGCTAAACGACAAATAACCTGGTTTAATAAATACGATGAAGCCTTGCGAATTCCCCATTCTCTTTCTCCAGAAAAAGTAATTGCACTTCTTGAGAAAACGTGGCAACTGAAAAGAAATTAACTCTTTTTAGATGGTTAGGTTTAAAGTTTTGAAAAATAAGCCTCCACATTTTGCTGAATACGCTCCTGAATATTCTCTGTGGGGGCTTTAACAAAAGGGGTGCCCGTAATGTTTTCGTAAAGCTCGATATACCGTTCAGATATTGATGTAATTCGTGCGGCATCCATTTCAGGTATCACTTGACCAACTAATCCTTGAAATCCTTGGCTAATAAGCCAACGTCGAACAAACTCTTTAGACAATTGCTTTTGAGACTCCCCTTTTTGTTGGCGCTCCAAGTACCCTTCCACATAAAAATATCGCGAAGAATCAGGGGTGTGTATTTCATCAATTAATACGATATTACCTGAGGCCGTTTTCCCGAATTCATATTTTGTATCCACTAAAATTAAGCCTTGTTTTTTGGCTAATGCGGAACCTCTTTCAAATAATTGTTGAGTATACCTTTCTAATTGTATGTAATCTGATTCAGTGACTATACCTTGAGTTATTATCGCTTCACGAGTAATATCTTCATCATGTCCTTTCTCAGCTTTTGTAGCGGGTGTGATAATTGGTGTTTCAAAACGGTCATTTTCTCGCATTCCATTGGGCATATTGACACCACATAATTCACGCTTTCCACTGGCATAAGTTCTTGCAGCATGACCTGAAAGGTATCCCCGAATTACCATTTCCACTTTAAAGGGAGTGCAACTTTCGCCTATTGATATATTGGGATCTGGAGTTGCGTGAAGCCAGTTGGGAACAATATCTTTTGTTGCTTCCAACATTCGTGTTGCTATTTGATTTAGAATTTGACCCTTATACGGTATCCCCTTTGGCATCACAACATCAAAAGCCGACAAACGGTCGGTAGCTACCATAAGCAAAATATCATTTTCTAAACGATATACCTCTCGAACTTTACCTGTATATTTTGATTTTATACCTTCTATGCGAAGGTCAGTATGCATTAAAGTATTTGCCATTTTAATTATCGTGTTCAATTGACTTGTAAGCATCAATAACTTTCTTTACTAGGGGATGGCGAATTACATCTTTATCATCTAAATACACCATACCTATACCAGAAGTATCTTTTAAAATTAACAATGCTTCTTTAAGGCCAGAAATCATTCTACGGGGTAAATCAATTTGACCTGGATCACCCGTAATCATAAATTTTGCATTTTTCCCCATACGTGTAAGAAACATTTTCATTTGTGCATGGGTTGTATTTTGAGCTTCATCCAAAATGACGAATGCGTTATCTAAAGTTCGGCCACGCATAAATGCTAGGGGAGCAATTTGAATTGTTCCATTTTCAATATGTGCTTGCAACCTTTCGTTGGGAATCATATCTCTTAGGGCGTCATATAAAGGCTGCATGTAAGGATCTAACTTTTCATTAAGATCACCAGGTAAAAACCCTAAATTTTCACCTGCCTCTACTGCTGGTCGTGTAAGTATAATTCGTTTTACTTGCTTGTCTTTTAAAGCTTTAACCGCTAAGGCAACACCGGTATAAGTTTTTCCTGTTCCAGCGGGTCCTATGGCAAACAACATATCATTTTTTTGCATGGACTCTACTAATCTTTTTTGATTAAGTGTTTTCGCTTTTATCACTTTTCCTCCTACTCCATGTAATATATGAAGTTCAGTTCCTTCAAAAAGTGCTTCTTTGTCCTTTTCTCCATTCGCTGTAACTATACGCTCAATGATTTCATCATTAAGGACATTAAATTTTCCGAAATGTAAAATCATTAAATCTATGCGCTTTTCAAATTCCTCAAGAATGGATTCTTCGCCGTAGGCTTTTAAAGTATTGCCCCTAGCAACTATTTTTATTTGAGGAAAAAAGGTTCTTAATTTTGCAATATTTGAGTTTTGATTACCAAAAAAGTCTTGAGGATTAACTTCTGTTAAATCAATTTTAATTTCATTCAAAGGCTACTCGTTTAAAATGAATTATTTTTGTTTTACCTATAAGGGCATCGTTTATAAAAGTAGTATAATTTTAATAATTAATTCAAGAAAATTTACTTTATGGCCATCGTGACATTAACGACTGATTTTGGACATAAAGATTATGCTATTGCAGTTATTAAAGCAGCACTTATTGAACATATTCCTTCAGTAACAATAGTTGATATTACTCATGAAATTACACCTTATAATTTAACAGAAACAGCCTATATTTTAAAAAATGCATTTGGAGCTTTTCCTAAAGGTTCTATTCATATAATCGGTGTAGAATCTGAACAAACACCTGAAAATATACATTTAGCGATGTCTTTTGAAGGTCATTATTTTATTGGTGCTGACAATGGTATTTTTTCTCTTATTAAAGAAGATATAAAAGCAACGCAAACTGTTGCAATAAATATTCACAATGCTATTACCACTTCATTTCCTGTTTTAGATGTATTTATTAATGTTGCAGCCCACATTGCAAGGCAAGGTGCCTTAGAGGTTATCGGTACACCTGTAAAAAATATAAGAGAATTGATAGAGGTTAGACCAGTAATTAATACAGAAGGAAATCAAATCGTAGGAAGTGTTATTTATATTGATAATTACGGAAATGTGATCACTAATATCACTCAAAAGCTCTTTAAATCAGTGGGAAAATCAAGAGATTTCACTATTATTGCTCGGACTATAAAATTTAGAAAAATTTATCAAAGCTATAGTCAAGCCATTGATTTTAATCTTCCTAAAGAAAAACGTGAAGAAGATGGTAAAAAATTAGCTTTATTTAATGCTGCTGGACATTTAGAACTTGCGGTTTATAAAAGTAATCCGCTATCGGTTGGAAGTGCAAGCACGTTGTTTGGACTTGACTACAGAGACCTAATAACTATACAATTTGAATAAATGTGGGCATTAATTAAAAAAGAAATTCGTCATTATTTCTCACATCCCATGGGCTATCTGATCTTAGGTGGATATCTAGTACTTAGCAGCCTTTTTTTATGGTTTTTTGATACTTCATATAATTTACTCAATCAAGGATTTTTAGATTTCTCTCCAATTTTTGAATTAACTCCCTTTTTATTTTTATTTCTAATCCCTGCCATAGGAATGCAAAGTTTATCTGAGGAAAAAGCTCTAGGTACAATTGAATTACTTTTAACTAAACCAGTAGGGCACTATAAATTGATTTTAAGTAAATTTTTAGGTGTTTTTAGTTTATTTTCTTTATCCCTATTGCCCATTGCACTTCATGCGTTTGCTATGGATTATTTAATTGCAGATCATGAATCTATTGATTCTGGACAACTCCTTACAGGGCTATTGGCTATTTTATTTTTAGGAAGTATTTTTTCTGCCATTAGTATTGTTTCTTCTCTTTTATTCCAAAATCAAGTTAGTGCTTTTTTATCTGGACTTTTTCTATGTTTTATTCAGTATTTTGGGTGGGGGTTTTTAGCAAATATAAGCCACTCTAATTTTGGTTTTACCGTTTTTTCTGCCCTAGGAATTGAATCTCATTATAAAGCTATGTATAGAGGAATAACAAGTTTAGAGGATTTAATTTATTTTATTGGACTTCTACTAATTCTTCTGTTTTTTGGAATTTCCATAAGTAAAAAACAACAAGAATAATGGATTATTTCAAAAGGCCACTACTCTTTTTATTACTCTGGGTTTTTATCTTAGTATTTCTCATTCAACATCCCATTCGTTATGATAGTACTCAAGACCAACGTTATACTTTATCTTCACTTGCAATCGAACAGTTAGATAAACTTGATTCACCTTTACGAATAGATGTCTTTTTAACAGGTCATTTACCCGTCACCTACCGTCAATTTGAAAAGGAAATGAGAGTATTTTTAAATCAAATTAAACAATATAAAAATGATGTTTTAATATCTTTTAATGATCCATTTGAATTCGGGGATGAGGAAGATGCTATACGTGAAATGGAAAGTTATGGCATGACTGCTCAAAGGGTTTTTGAAATGCAAGATGGAACTCGAAAAGAAAGTATTGTTTTTCCTTGGATTATTATTAATTATGGGGAGCGCTCTGAGCGCATTTCATTGATTGAAAGACAACTGGGTGATTCTGAACAAGAAGTATTACAAAAAGGATTACAGCAATTAGAATATCATCTTTTTGATGGAATACATAAAATATCAATAAAGAATAAGACTAATATTGCTTTTTTAACTTCTCATAAAACCTCAGAAAGTTTGTTATTAGCAGATTTACTTCAATCATTAAAACCCTATTACAATCTGGCTTCATTTGATTTAAAAAATCCTGCTTTAAGCCCTCAAATTACGTTAGAAAATTTGATGCGTTTTCAATTGTTAGTGGTTTCAAATCCAAAAGAGTCCTTTACAACTTCTGAAAAATATATATTAGATCAATTCGAATTAAATGGAGGACATATACTCTGGATGCTGAATGGTATAGAAATTGAACGTGAAACTTTATATACTACTTCTGGAACTGCTTATGGATTTCCTATTGAATTGGAAATGGATGATTATTTTTTTCTAAGAGGTATTCGAATTAATAAAAAAATAGTAAAAGATCTTTATTGTGCTCCAATTGTATTAGCTAGTGGAGAAGTAAATCAAACCCAATTTATTCCTTATCCTTGGCCTTATTTCCCTTTGGCAAAACCAGAAAATACTCCTCTTGGAAATGATTTAGGTCCAGTTTATGGACAATATATGAGTACAATAGATACATTAGCGAATGAACTTCAAAAAAAAGTTCTTCTTAAAACTTCCGCTTTCACTAAAAGTATAGGTCCACCGGTATTCATTAAAATTGAAGAAGCATTAAATGATATTGTTCCTGCTGATTACAATGAATCCTCTTACATTTTGGGTGTTGACATTAATGGAGTAACATCTTCTCTTTTTAAAAACAAAATAAAGCCTTTTGAAATTGAAAATCATATTAATGAAGGAGTGGTTAATAGTGTTTATTTTAGTGATGGGAATTTAGCAGAAAATCAAACAGACAAAGGAAACTTCTTACCATTAGGCTATGATAAATGGACCTCAAACGAATATGCCAATAAGACTTTTTTAATGAATGTAATTCATCAACTAAGTAATGCTTCACAACGTATTGAATTACGTCAAAAAAAATGGATTTTAACCCCTTATGACACTCAGAGGATTGCTCAATATGCTCAAATCATAAAATGGATTTTACTTTTTGCTCCCACCCTACTGGGCATATTAATAGGAGGCCTGATTTACTGGCAAAGAAGTAAACATTTCAATGCTTAATGTTGATAAGTTTCTTTTAAGAATAGAATCAATTAAAATATCTTTGATTTAGTTAAAAACTGCATAGGAAGTGTTTTTTCAACCCTTCCTTATAAACTAATCTACATTAAATGAAATTTATAGTTTCAAGTGCTAGCTTATTAAAGGAACTTCAAATGCTTGGTGGAGTGATAAATAACACCAATACACTTCCTATACTTGATAATTTTTTATTTGAAATAAACGGAAATACACTTACGCTCACAGCATCTGATTTAGAAACAACTTTCTCATCAAAAATTACTGTAGAATCTGAGGGAAATAGTGCATTGGCTCTTCCTGCTCGATTATTAATTGACACTTTGAAAACTTTTCCAGAACAGCCATTGACATTTCTTAAAACAGAAAAAAATACAGTTGAAATAATCGCTAACAATGGAAAATATGCTGTTGCTTATGTTCCAGGGGAAGAATTTCCAAAAGCAACACAGGTGGTAGATGCAGCTAGTACTGTAGTAAGTAGTTCTATATTACAAACTGCAATTCATAGTACATTATTTGCAAGTGGAAACGATGATTTACGTCCAGTAATGAGTGGCGTATTTTTTCAATTTTCAACTGAATCGCTAACTTTTGTTGCTACAGATGCTCACAAACTTGTAAAATATACCCGTAATGATGTTAATGCAGAACAAACTGCTGAATTTATAATGCCTAAAAAACCATTACAATTGTTAAAGGGAATTTTACAAGGTATTGATACAGATGTTAAGATAAATTATAATGAAACCAATGCCCTTTTCATATTCGGAGATGCCGTATTAACCTGTAGGCTTATTGATGGGAAATACCCTAACTATGAGGCTGTAATTCCAAAAGAAAATCCGAATCAAATGCAGGTCAATCGTCTTGAATTTTTAAATTCGGTCCGTCGAGTGAGTATTTTTTCTAATAAAACAACACATCAAATTCGTTTAAAATTAGCGGGAGCTTCACTTCAAATTTCCGCTGAAGACTTTGATTACAGTAATAGTGCCGAAGAACGTCTAGATTGTGATTTTCAAGGAGAAGATTTGCAAATTGGTTTTAATTCACGTTTTTTAATTGAAATGCTAAATAGTTTAGATTGTTCACAGATTAAACTGTCAATGTCACTACCTAATCGAGCAGGATTACTTACTCCTTTAGATGGTACAGAAGTAGGAGAAGACATTACTCTTTTAGTAATGCCAGTTATGCTAAATGATTAAGTATATTCTTAAAAATTAAGTACTGGCAACAACTTCTTCTGAAAGCCTTTGATATGTTCCGTTATTAAGTTTCTCACGAATACCTGCAAAAGCTGCTAACGTTATTTTAACATCTTCAAGGTTGTGAGAGGCTGTTGGAATTAAACGTAAAAGTATAAGCCCTTTAGGAATAACTGGATAAACAACAATAGAACAAAAAATACCATAATTTTCACGAAGATCACGAACTAATGCCATTGCTTCAGGAATGCTCCCTTTTAAATAAACCGGGGTTACACAACTTTGTGTGTTTCCAATATCAAAACCGTTTTCTTTGAGACCATTTTGAAGTGCATTAACATTTTCCCAAAGTTTGTCTTTTATTTCAGGTCTAGTGCGAAGCATCTCTAAGCGTTTAAGAGCTCCTTTCACCAATTGCATTTGCAAAGATTTAGCAAACATTTGTGAGCGCATATTATATTTTAGGTAATCAATAATTTCTTTATCAGCCGCAATAAAAGCTCCTGTTGAGGCCATTGATTTAGCAAATGTGGCAAAATACACATCTATATCTGCTTGAATACCTTGTTCGTCACCTGCTCCTTTTCCGTTTTGACCAAGTGTACCAAAACCATGAGCATCATCTACTAAAAAACGAAAATTATATTTCTTTTTTAGTGCAGCAATTTCTTTTAATTTCCCTTGTTCACCTCGCATTCCAAAAACTCCTTCAGAAATTACTAATATTCCACCACCTGTCTGTTCTGCAACCTTAGTGGCTCGTTGTAAATTCTTTTCAAGGCTATCAATGTCATTGTGCTTGTATGTAAATCGTTTTCCTATATGAAGACGTACGCCATCGATAATACATGCATGTGCATCTACATCATAAACAATTACATCATCTTTATGCACTAAAGTGTCAATGGTAGACAATATTCCTTGATAACCAAAATTTAATAGATAAGCTGCTTCTTTATCAACAAAAGCTGCTAATTCGTTTTCTAATTGCTCATGTACATCCGTATGTCCAGACATCATTCGTGCTCCCATGGGATATGCCGAACCATATTCTGCTGCTGCTTCTGCATCAACTTTTCGAATTTCAGGATGATTAGCTAACCCCAAATAGTCATTAATACTCCATGTAATTACCTCTTTCCCTTTAAATTTCATTCGATTAGAAATGGGTCCCTCAAGCTTTGGAAATACAAAATAACCTTCTGCTTGTGAAGCCCATTTTCCTAATGGGCCTTTATTTTCGTGAATTCTTTCAAATAGATCTCTCATTTTTTAGAGCTTGTCTCTTTAATAAAAGTAATGTTTTGTTGTACGTCGTTGACAGAATCAAAAAAACCTTGTTCTGACATCCATTTATCACTATATATTTTACTCATGTATCGTGAACCGTGATCAGGAAACACAATTACAACGTGACTATTTTTATCAAAATAGCCTTCTTCTTCTAATTGATGTACGGCTTGCATTGCTGCTCCAGAGGTATATCCAACAAACATTCCCTCTGATCGAGTAACACTTCGGGCAGTGTGTGCACTCTCTTCATCAGTTACTTTTACAAACAAATCAATTAACTCAAAATGAGTTGCAGATGGAATTAAATTTTTTCCTAAACCTTCAATGCGATAGGGATAAATTTCAGTTGGATCTAATTCCTGAGTTTCATGATATTTTTTTAAAACAGAACCGTAAGCATCCACTCCAATGATTTGAATGTTAGGGTTTTGCTCTTTTAAATATTTAGCACATCCTGAAATAGTTCCTCCTGTACCACTGCTAGCAACAAGATGGGTAATTTTCCCTTTTGTTTGATTCCAAATTTCTGGACCTGTAGATCGGTAATGTGCATCTACATTTAATTCGTTGAAATATTGATTGATATAAACAGATTCTTTAATCTCGTTATGCAACCTTTTGGCCACTTCATAATAAGAACGTGGGTCGTCAGCAGCAACATTTGCAGGACAAATATGAACCTGTGCACCCATAGCGCTAAGCATATTGATTTTATCTTGAGATGATTTTGAAGATACTGCTAAAATACAGTTGTATCCTTTAATCAATGAAACCATCGCTAAACTAAAACCTGTATTTCCCGAGGTAGTTTCAATTATTGTTGACCCTGGTGAAAGTATCCCTTTTCGTTCTGCTTCTTCTATAATGTGAAGTGCTATACGATCTTTATTAGAATGTCCCGGATTAAATGCTTCAAACTTAGCAAAGTACTGACCTGTATACCCTTCAACTATAGAGTTGAGTTTAATTAGGGGCGTGTTACCTATCAATTGTAGTATATTTTGATAGGAATTCACGTTTTCACTCATTGGATACGGTTAAAATGTTGTACAAATTTAAATAAAAAAAATTAGTTCATCTTTCCTTCTAATTGTAAGATAAATGCATACTCTTTTGCAACTTCCTTTAGAGCGTTAAAACGACCTGAAGCCCCACCGTGTCCTGCTTCCATGTTGGTATCTAAAAACAAAACATTTTGATCCGTCTTCATACTTCTCAATTTAGCTGCCCACTTAGCCGGTTCCCAATATTGTACTTGAGAATCATGTAACCCAGTGGTGATCAACATATTAGGATAATTTTGAGACTTTACGTTATCATATGGAGAATAGGATAACATATAATCGTAAAATTCTTTTTCATTGGGGTTCCCCCACTCGTCATATTCAGAAGTTGTTAACGGAATACTTTCGTCTAACATAGTAGTAACTACATCTACAAATGGAACAGCGGCAGTCACGCTTCGATATAATTCTGGAGCTAAATTAACAACAACCCCCATCAAAAGTCCTCCAGCTGAACCACCAAGAGCATGAAGATGATTAGCGCTAGTCATTCCACTTTCTATTAAATATCGAGAAACATCAATAAAATCGGTAAACGTATTTTTTTTCTTTAACATTTTTCCTTCTTCATACCATTGTCTTCCCAAATAATCACTTCCACGAATATGTGCTATTCCAAAAACAAAACCTCGATTAATTAAACTTAAGCGAGTACTAGAAAAGCTAGGATTTATAGTTGAGCCATAAGAACCATATCCATAAAGTAAAAATGGAGTCTCAGCAGTTAACGAGGTGTTTTTATGATAAATTAATGATACTGGAATTTGAACCCCATCCTGTGCCATTACCCAAATTCGTTTTTCAATGTAATTGGCTGGATCAAAATCATTTTCCATAACTTCTTGTTGTTTGAGAAGAGTGTTCGATTGAGTTGCCATATCGAATTCATAGGTCGAATTTGGAGTTTTTAACGAAGTGTATCCATATCGAAAAATTGAAGTGTTAAATGAAGGATTATAAGATCCATATAAACTATACGTTTCTCCTTCTACCGGAAGATAGTAATCTTCACTTTCGTCCCATCGTTTGATTCTTATCTTAGTTAGGCCTAGTGATCTTTCAGTAATGACCCAATAGTCTTGAAAAATTTCAAAATCTTCTATAAGAACATCTTCTTTATGAGGTAATACATCTTCCCAATGTTCTTTTTCAGTTTGAGAAATTTTGGTTTTTGAAATTTTATAATTGATCGCCCCATCTCCATTGTGTAGAATATAGAAATGATCTTGAAATTGAGAGACTTCATATTCTAACCCTCTTTTTCTAGGCTGTATAATTTTAAAGGTTTCAAGTGGTGTATTAGAAGGTAAAAATTGATGTTCTGTAGTTAGTGTACTGTAGGAAGATATATAAATATATTCTTGTGATTTAGATTCCCGAACATAAACAGAAAAGGTTTCGTCTTCTTCATGATAAATCTTAATATCATTAGCAGATGGTGTCATTATATTGTGACGAAAAATAGTTTCTGAACGTAAAGTTTCTTCATTTTTGTGGACATAAAAAAAGTGATTATTGTCTGATGCCCAGGCAGTACCTCCTGTTGTGTTGGGTATTACCGTAGGTAATATTTCTCCGGTAATAAGATCTTTTACATAAAGGGTGTACTTTCGTCTAGATTCTGTGTCTATTCCGAAGGTTGCCTTTGTGTTGTCAGGGCTTACATTAATACCAACCAAACTGAAATAATCGTGCCCTTTAGCCATTTCATTGGCATCAAAGAGAATTTCTTCTTTTGCACTAAGCGAGTCCTTTTTCCGAGTATAAATAGGATATTGTAAATTTTCCTCGAATCGAGTTATATACCAGTAACCATTATAAAAATAGGGAACAGATTCATCTTGTTCTTTAATTCGCCCCCTTAATTCCTCATAAAGTTCCTCTCTAAAGGGAGCTGTAGCAGAAGTCATTTTTTTGAAGTAATCATTTTCACGCTCTAAATAATCTATAACTTCAGGGTTTTCGCGGTCACGCATCCAATAATAATCGTCAATACGAATATCATTGTGAATTTTTAGTTGAAATGGTATTTTTTCTGCCATCGGGGGCACGATACTGGTATCAAAACTCATGTTGTATTGTTTTTTACAGGCGATTAGAATTCCTATTGTTGTTAGCAGTAATAATAAGGTTTTTGATTTCATAATACATTCATTTGAGTTAGGGTTTTTATTACATATTCATGCTGTTCTGGAGTGTAATCTCTGTGGGTAACCATTCTCAATTTTCCTTTTCCTAGTGATAGAAGTAAAATTCCTTTTTCACGAAGATGGTCTAAAAAATAAATTTCATTTCTTTCATTATGCAAAGAAAATATAACAATGTTGGTTATTACAGGCTCAACTGATTTTATATGAACACATTCTTTTAGAACTACCTCAAGTTCTTTTGCCTTTTTGTGGTCATTTTTAAGGTCTTTTCGATGATTTTGCAATGCATAACGTGCTGCTTCTGCAAGATATCCAGACTGTCTCATACCCCCACCAAATACTTTTCTTATTCGAAGAGCTTTAGTCATAGTTTCTTTTGAACCCACTAATATCGACCCTACAGGACAGCCCAACCCTTTGCTAAAACAAAGTGATATCGTGTCAAATTGTTCTCCATAGGCTAAAGTAGATTCTCCAGTCACCTCAAGGGCATTCCAAAGTCGAGCTCCATCTAGATGAAGTGCCAAACCATTATTTGAACAGCAGGTTCTTATTTTCTTTATTTCTTCGAAATCATAAACCGCTCCTCCTCCTTTATTCGTTGTATTTTCTAAACATACAAGTGTAGTTTTAGGGCTATGATAAAAATCTGGAGGATTGATTACTGATTCTACTTGGTCTGCCGTTATTCTTCCCTGATTTCCTTCAATTAACCTACAAGAAACACCTGAATTAAAACTAACACCTCCCCCTTCATAGTTATAAATATGTGAATAATGGTCACAAATCAACTGATCACCAGGTTGTGTATGTAACTTAATCGCAGTTTGATTAGCCATTGTACCCGTAGGAAAGAATAACGCTGCTTCTTTACCAAATAATGAAGCTACTTCCTCCTCGAGAGCATTAACAGATGGATCTTCTTTAAAGACATCATCTCCTACCTTTGCCTTCATCATAGCCTCCAACATTCCTTCAGATGGACGTGTAACTGTATCGCTTATTAAATTCGCAATCATATTTTAATAATCACAAGAAAAACTTCCAATAGGTGAGCCATCTGGCAATCTACTAACTAAAGCGGGGACAAATTCTTCTGGATGATCAAAATAGCGCTCTATTTGCATTCTATGATGCGAAGCAAAAGAAGCTTCCGGATGTGCTGATAACCAACGATCTAATCCAATTAATTGGTCAGTAATTAATGCTTTAACTAAGGGGTTTGATTCATCACTTAGACCCAATGCCATCATGTTTTTTAGGATATTATCTTTTACAATATCGTTAAGTTGGGCATGATAACGTTCTCTTGGATTTACTTTAAAATGTTTATCAATCAAGGTATCCATAGTTTCTTTTAACCCCAACTGCTTTGAATCAAATCCGTATTGTGTAACCAAACGATTTGCACGATGAGGATGAAAAAGCATGCTGAGAAGAGCATCACTCAAACTATTTGCTATTCCCAAGTAGTCAAAGGTAACACCTGTTTGAGACAAAAAGTTTTCTCGAGTTCTTGGATTTGAAAAAGAACGTGGATGAAGTAATGGATGTAATGATTCTGGTATTGCTAAAGCATCTGGAGAAAGTGTAGATAGATAGGCTTGAAGAGCATTACGCTGAGCAATAGAGGAAACAGCAGTTCTTTTGTATGGTATTGCTCCTTTAACAGCATATTCATACTGTTCGCCTCCTATTAGTTTTACAGTTGCTTCTGCTTGATAACGGTGAAATAAATATATTGGCACGAATCGATCCTCCAAAGCGCTGTAAGGTTCTCCTTCTCTAACATGATCTATAGAAAGCTGTTGCAAAGCAACTTTTCTTATGTTAAGCAAACGTAGAAGTTCATCTTTCGAATCACTTCCATTATCCCATAAATGAGCAGTCGGATGAGCTCCTCCAATTGGACGAGCATCACTATCGCTAATAAATACGTGGCCTGCACCTACACTGTCTTCAATTAATTTTGTTAAAGCTTGTTCTTCATTAGTTCCTTCAGGAAAATCACTGTAAGCATATGCAACACTTACTTTATCCCACTCACCGATACCAATTTCGTATGCCTGATCATAGGAAAGCGAATTGTCTTCAAGGGAAATTACAGGATGTGGATAATCCATTACTGAAGAGCGATGATTTGCACTTGCAGCAAAATTGTGAGCAAAACCTAGGGTATGTCCTATTTCATGCGCTGACAACTGACGAATTCTTGCTAAGGCCAAAGCTAATGCCGCATCTTCTTTTGTATTACCTGAAGCGAAAGGTGCTTCTGTAAGGCCAAGTGCAATCATAAAGTCTTGACGAATCCTTAAACTGCCTAAACTCACATGTCCTTTTATGATTTCTCCTGTTCTAGGGTCAGAAACACTTGATCCATAACTCCAACCACGAGTAGATCTATGAACCCATTGAATTACATTATAGCGAACATCAAGAGGATCTGCGTCATCAGGTAAAATTTTGACTTGAAAAGCATTTTTAAACCCAATACTTTCAAATGCCTGATTCCACCATTGCCCCCCTTCTAACAGGGCAGAACGAACAGGTTCAGGAGTGCCATTGTCTAAATAATAAATTATAGGCTCTACAGCCTCACTTACAGTAGCATTTGGATCTTTTTTTTCTAAGCGATGACGATAAATAAACTGCTTTTGAGTAGATTCGTTTACGGGTGTTGTATAATCATAATAGGAAAAAGCGTTTGCTCCAGCTCTTGGATCAAATCTACGCGGAGTATATTTATCATCAGGTAGCGCTACAAAGGAATGGTGTTGAAATACCGTTACTGCTTCAGGGGTTGGAGTAACTGATTGCAACCAATTTCCTTTGGCCTCCCCGGTAAATGTTAATAACATATCAAACTCAATGTTTTGAGGAAAGGCTTTAGTACGGTCTAAGTTAACAGCAGAACGTGTTTTGTCAATTGAAAAGTTTCCTTGATTGGTTTGACGTAATCGCTGGGCTACCCCATGGGCATCTTGAAGTAGGAAAGGTGTAATATCTATAATATATTTTCCTTCCTGCTCTTCTAAAATTGGAAATCCAAATAAAACAGACTTGGCAAATGCTTCTTTGATTGAACGTTGCTCTAAGGGATTATCTGAAGTTGAGCGGTAACGCAAGTTGGGCTGAATTAAAAGCAATTTGTCACCTGCTTTATCAAAATATACAAGTCTTTCATTTCCTAATTGACCTCGGTCTAACCCTATGTCATTACTCCCTATGCCTTGGCTAAGGCTATTAACGTATAGAAATTCTGAGTTTAATTCTTCTACTGTTAAATAAATAACATCCTTCTTAGGAGAGTAATTAAAAGTAAAAAAACCAGGAAAGGTTTTTGTCTGATCTAAAACAGAAGTTTTATTTGGTAATTCTTTTGGTCTGTTTTTGTTTTGGGCTATACCTCCATTAGTTACAAGCAATAACGTTATGAATAAACGAAAGGAATTCTTCATACAGAATAAAATATTTTTCTAAACTACTAAAACCAAAAATCTTAGGGTTCATTTTAATGGCTTAGTTATTAACTTTTTTATTAAAATATTCTTGAGATTGTTTTCTAAAATATAGTTTAAATATGAATCTTAATACCTCTTGAATTATGTATTTTTGATAAAACAATAACAATGATCACACAAGAACAGTTTAAAGATTTAATATCACGTCTCGGAGCTCTGAGGCGGTATCTTTGACATTGATGCTAAGGAAATAGAAATTCAAAATCAGGAAGAAAAAACATTAGCCCCTAACTTTTGGAATAACTCCAAGACAGCTGAATTTCATATGAAATCACTTCGTTCATTAAAAAAATGGGTAGAAGGATATCAAAAATTGAAACAAAACACCGAAGATATAGAGGTGCTTATTGAATTTGAAAAAAGTGGTGATGCTAGTTCTGAAGAAGTATTTAAACAATACCAAGAAACCTTGCTGTTATTAGAAGATCTTGAATTCAAAAACATGCTCTCTAGTGAAGGTGATGATTTAAGCGCCGTACTTCAAATTACTGCTGGAGCAGGAGGCACAGAAAGTTGTGATTGGGCCTCAATGCTAATGCGAATGTATTTAATGTGGGCTGAAAAGCAAGGTTATAAAATCAGAGAATTAAATCATCAAGCCGGAGAAGTTGCAGGAATTAAAACAGTTACCTTAGAAATTGAAGGTGAATTTGCCTTTGGATGGTTAAAAGGAGAAAATGGAGTGCATCGCCTTGTCCGAATTTCTCCATTTGACAGTAATGCTAAAAGACATACTTCTTTTGCCTCTGTATACGTATATCCTTTAGTTGATGACACCATAGAAATAGAAATTAGTCCTGCAGATTACACTTGGGAAACTATGCGTGCGAGCGGTGCAGGAGGACAAAACGTAAATAAAGTAGAAACTGCTGTCCGACTGAGGCATCATCCAACAGGAATTATTATTGAAAATTCAGAAACTCGTTCTCAACTAGAAAATAAAATCAAAGCAATGCAATTGCTCCGTTCTCAGCTATATGAAATTGAACTTCAGAAAAAAATGGCTGCCCGCAATGAAATAGAAGCTGCAAAAATGAAGATTGAATGGGGATCACAAATCCGCAATTACGTTATGCACCCCTATAAGTTGGTGAAAGACGTTCGGACTAATTTTGAAAATACAGATGTAGAATCCGTCATGAATGGTCAACTTAATCCCTTTTTAAAAGCCTATTTGATGACTATGGGACAAAAAACAAAATAATAAATGAATACAACTATTAAAAATATAATTTTTGACTTAGGAGGTGTTTTAATTGATTGGAATCCTGAATATGTTTTTCTTGAAGTTTTTAATGGGGATAAATTAAAAATGAAATGGTTTTTTGATGAAGTTTGCACCTTTGAGTGGAATGAAAACCAAGATGCTGGTTATCCTTTAGCTCAGGCTACTGAAGACCGCGTTGCTCTTTTTCCTGAATATGAAGAATGGATTAGAATGTACTACGGGAGGTGGCAAGATATGATCGGTGGTCCTATATCTGAAACGGTTTCAATTTTAGAAACACTTGTAAATAACTCTTCTTATAGAGTAGTAGCACTAACTAATTGGAGCGCGGAAACATTTCCTATTGCCCTAAAACTATTTCCCTTTTTACATTGGTTTGAGGGAATTGTAGTTTCTGGGGCTGAGAAAACCAGAAAACCTTTTACTGAAATTTATCAGATAACTTTAGATAGATTTAAGATTAAAGCTGAAGAATCACTTTTCATTGATGATAATAAAAGAAATATAGATGGCGCGAAAGTATTAGGTTTACAAGGAATTCACTTTCTTTCGTCTCAACAATTAAGAAAAGAATTGGAAAAAAAAGGGATTATTTAATATAAATGCTAGATTTCATTTATGTTACTGAAAATCACATAAAAGAACTACGTATTCTTTCTATTCAAACTTTTAAAGAAACTTTTTCCAGTCAAAATAGAACAAAAAACATGCATCACTATCTAGAGGAATACATGGGTTATGAAAAGCTAAAAATTGAATAAACAAATCTAAATTCTCATTTTTATTTTGCTTATAAAACACTGAATGTATTGGGTATTTTAAATTGAATTTCAATTCTGCCCAAAAAGAAAAAGTATCCTTTTAAAATCGCTACTAGTTAGAACTAATTTATGTTTTAAAAAAACATCAAATAAAAGGTTTTGGAACACATCTATTCAAAAAAGGAATTCAATTAGGAAAAAAAGAAAATTGTAAGCATTTATACTTAGGAGTTTGGGAACACAATAAACAAGCGATTCAATTTTATAAGCAGTGGGGTATGATACCTATTGTATCACATGAATTCATGTTAGGCAAAGATAAGCAAACGGATATTTTGTATTGCTTAAAATTAATTAAATACTTTATATTTTAATATATAATACATTTATAATCAATAATTTAAAACGGTATATTATCCTCTTCATCTGAATCTCCAAAAACATCTCCAGGATTAGGTAGACTACTTTGTGGGATGGTCATAGTATCAGGATTCATTTTTGATTGAAATTCAAAAGGAGCGTCGTAAGTATTTAAATCTTCGAATTTTCCTAAATGACCTATAAATTTTAATCTCACATTATCTAATGCTCCATTTCGGTGTTTGGCAATTATGAGTTCTGCCTGTCCTTGAGAAGGAGAACGTTCTTCATCATCCCATTCTTCAATTCCATAATATTCAGGTCGGTAAATAAAAGTTACAATGTCTGCATCTTGTTCAATAGCTCCAGACTCTCTAAGATCTGCCAACATAGGACGTTTTACACCGCCTCTAGTTTCCACGGCTCTTGACAATTGAGATAAAGCTATAACCGGAATATCTAATTCTTTAGCTAACGATTTAAGATTTCTTGAAATAGTTGAAATTTCTTGTTCCCGATTTCCACCTTTGAAACTCGTGGTTCCTACCATTAGCTGTAAATAATCAATAATGATGAGCTTAATACCATATTGTGAAGATAATCTTCTGGCTTTGGCACGTAAATCAAAGATGGATAAGGAGGGAGTATCATCAATATACAATGGTGCTTTTTCTAGATCCGTAACCTTTACATTGAGTTGTTGCCATTCATGGTCAGCCAATTTTCCTGTTCTCAATTTTTCAGAAGAAAGACCTGTTTCTGCTGAAATAAGACGTGTAATTAATTGTACAGAGGACATCTCTAGAGAAAAAAAGGCAACAGGAATTTGTTTTGTTACAGCGATATTTCTAGCCATAGAAAGGGTTAAAGCTGTTTTTCCCATCCCTGGTCTAGCAGCTATTATTATTAAATCACTAGGCTGCCAACCCGAGGTGATTTTATCTAATTTTTCAAAACCAGTGGAGACCCCACTCAAACCATCTTGTTTTGAAATTTCTTCTATTTTACGTTTTGCCTCTAGAACTAAACTCTGTGCTGATTCAGAGGAACGTTTTATATTTCCTTGAGTAATATCATACAATTTTGATTCTGCTTCATCCAATAAATCAAACACATCGGTTGATTCTTTATATGCACTTTCTATGATTTCATTTGAAATCCGAATTAAACTTCGTTGGATAAACTTTTGAAGAATTATTCGTGCGTGAAATTCAATATGAGCAGAAGAAGCTACTCTTTGAGATAATTGAATCAAATAAAACTCTCCACCTGTAGCTTCCAAGCGTCCTTTTTTCCTAAGTTCAGAAGAGACAGTTAAAAGATCAATAGGTTGGGAATCCTGAAAAAGAGTAAAAATAGCTTCAAAAATATATTGGTGGGCTGTTTTGTAAAAAGCATCAGGCTGTAATATATCAATTACTTCATCTACCCCTTTTTTATCAATCAACATAGCCCCCAATACAGCTTCTTCTAGCTCAAGAGCTTGCGGTGGGATCTTACCCTGTTGCAAGCTTATAACAGCTGATTGCTGCACTTTTTTAAGTCCAATAGGTTGCTTTTCTTCCATGTAACGAATGTACACTCTTTTAAAAAATTGAGCTCTATGGGAAAGAAAACGTTATCCGCTATTCATGAAAAATAGTGTGTTTATAACTTTTATAAAATTGTTAATAGTTGAAAATTATCCTGAAAAATTACCCATTGCAATAAATTTTTCTCTGCGCAAGGCTATTCTTTCTTTTGGGCTTAGTGCCTCTAACTTTTTAAAAGAAAACATAATTTCCTTTTTTACTGATTTAAATGTAGTTTCTCTATCAAAATGAGCTCCGCCAAGAGGTTCTTTGATAACCTTATCAATAAGTTTTAATTTCAACATATCTTCAGAAGTCAATTTTAGGGCTGTAGCTGCAGTTTCTTTGTGTTCCCAACTTCGCCATAAAATTGAAGAACAAGATTCGGGAGAAATAACAGAATACCAAGTATTTTCAAGCATCAATATTCGATCTCCCACTCCAATTCCTAAGGCTCCTCCAGATGCTCCTTCTCCAATCACCAATACAATAATTGGAACGGATAAAGACATCATTTCAAATATATTCCTCGCTATGGCTTCCCCTTGCCCACGTTCTTCAGCCTCTAATCCAGGATATGCTCCAGGAGTATCAATAAGGGTCACAATGGGTATGCCAAATTTTTCTGCTGATTTCATTAATCTGAGAGCCTTACGATACCCCTCCGGGTTAGCCATTCCAAAATTTCTGTATTGTCTTGTTTTAGTATTGTATCCTTTTTGGGTACCAATAAACATGAAAGATTGATCATCAATTTTTCCTAATCCACCAATCATTGCTTTGTCATCTAGAACATTTCTATCGCCATGCAATTCTAAAAAAGTAGATCCACAAAGTGCTCTAATATAGTCTAAAGTGTATGGTCTAGATGGGTGGCGAGATAACTGAACACGTTGCCAAGCGGAAAGGTTACCATATAACTCCTCTTTAGCTTGTATAAGTTTTTTTTCAATTTGCTCACAGGTTTCAGAAACATCAATCTCATTTTCTGATCCAATTATCTTGCATTTATCTAGTTGATCGTATAGTTCTTTAATAGGCTGTTCAAATTCAAGATATTCCATAGAAAATTTCTAAAAGACAAATGTAAAAATTCTTTAGAATTGGGCTTTAAAATTATTTTTATCTTTCTTGTGTTTGTATACTCCATTAATAAGTATGGCGATTAAAATAATAATAAAACCTATATAAAATGAGCTACTGAGTAGTTCCTTTTCATTCCATATCAGTAATGATAACAAAATGCCGTAAACAGGCTCTAAATTAATTATCATCATAATGGTAAAAGGTTGAAGGTGTTGCATAACATTTATAGAAGCATAAAATGCATAAGAAGTACAAATCCAAGCCAAAATCAAAATCCAAATCAGATCCCATGCTTTTAGTTCAAAGTCTGAATAAGTATAAGAATTTGAAAAAAGCACAAAAAGTATTCCCACAAAAGTACCCACTAATAATTCATAAAGTGAAAGTGAAATGGCTGGAGCTTTTTTAATCATTTGTCCGTTTAAAATGGTAAATATGGAGGATAAAAATGCTGAACACAAAGCCACTAAAATACCAATGTAATTATCAAATTCTGCCCTAAATATTAATCCAATTCCCAAAATCACTACACTACCAAAAACTATTTCATAGGCTAATAGTTTTCTGTCTTTGATTAAAAGAGGTTCAACAAGTGCAGTAATAATTGCCCCTGTAGCCATCATACTTAAAGTGAGTGAAACACCTGCTATTTTAATGGCATAAAAAAAAGTAACCCAATGAACACCAATAATTACGCCTCCTAATAGGACCTTGCTCCATAAAAATTTTGGGAGGGTAAATGCTTTAGGATTAAATAAAACAAAAAAAACAGCTAAGCCAAAAGCAGCAATTCCCATTCTATAAATAACCAAAGGAATGGCATCTAATGAAATTAGAGCTCCAAGTATGGAAGAAAATCCAAAGATGAAAACAATAAAGTGAAAATGATAAAGACTTTGGGTTCTATCGCTTCGCATATTGTAATAAAAAAACTGCTAAAAAGCCAAATAAAAACAAAGGAAGCCATGCCGCTAAAAAAGGAGGAAAAGTACTTTTGGAGACCATTACTCCAAATATCTTATCAAAAAAAATGAATAGGAATCCTAAAGAAATACCGAAAGCTAAATTAACACCCATCCCTCCTCTTCTTTTGAAAGAGGATACTGCCACAGCAATTATTGTAAGTACAAATGCTGAAATGGGTATACTCCATCGTTTGTGTCTGACTAATAAATGATTATTTATAAGTAACGATCCTCTAATACGCTCCTCTTCAATTAATTGATTTAATTCTCCAAAAGTTAAGGTTTCTGCAATGTAATTTACAGGAGCTAAATCACTCACCTCAAAATCAAAAAGGGTATCTTTTTGGGCTTCATACTGATAGCGTTCTTGATCTCCTTCAAAAATCCTTTTGCTGTATGTAGATAACCGAAAAACACTGTCCCTATCAATCCATCGAATTCGACTAGCGTTTATTTTAAATTTTAATTTATTTCCTTCAAAATGTTCAAGAGTAAAGTTTGTTGCCCTTTTACGAATAGGGTCGTAATTTGTGACGTAAATAAATTCATTTTCATTTATTTGCTGAAAAACCTTGTTAGTATTACGCGCTTCTTGCTTTACTAAATATTCATATCTGAAATCGTTAAACCCTTGATTTGATTTTGGAACGATAAACATTCCAGCAAAAAAGGCAAAAACAGCAATAAATGTAGCTGAAATTAAAAAGGGTCTTAGGTACCTGTAAAAGGAAATTCCAGAACTAAGTACCGCTATCACCTCAGTATTATTTGCCAATTTTGAAGTAAACCAGATTACTGATAAAAACAAAAAAATGGGAAATAATAAATTAGCAAAATACCATGTAAAATCAATATAATATTCGATTATGGCTATCAAGGGAATCTCTTTTTCTTTGAATTTGTCAATTTTCTCAGCGACATCAACCATTATACCAATGGGAATAAATAATAAAATCATTACAGTAAAAGTCCCGAGATAACGTTTTACAATGTACCCATCAATAAGTTTCATTTTTAAATATAATTATAAACGTTTGTCCATTTGCTGAACCATTCTATATTTCCAAGAACCAAATGTCCCTGCTAATATATGTTTTCTAGCTTCTCTTACCAACCATAAATAAAAATTCAAATTATGAAGTGTAGCAATTTGTTTTCCTAACATTTCATTCACAGTAAATAAATGGCGAACATAGGCTTTGCTGTAGGATTTGTCCACAAATGAATGACCTTCAGAATCAAGAGCAGAAAAATCGTTTTCCCACTTTTTGTTTTTAATATTGATGGTACCATGTGAAGTAAATAACATCCCGTTTCTAGCATTACGCGTAGGCATTACGCAATCAAACATATCTACCCCTAGTGCAATATTTTCCAAGATATTTACAGGAGTACCTACCCCCATTAAATATCTTGGTTTGTCTTTTGGAAGAATTGTACAAACTTCTGCTGTCATAGCATACATTTCTTCAATAGGCTCTCCTACTGATAAACCTCCAATTGCGTTACCTTTGGCTTCTTGTTTTGCCACAAATTCGGCAGACGCTTGTCTTAAATCTGAATACACACTACCTTGAACAATAGGAAACAAATGTTGTTCATAACCATATAGGGGTTTAGAATGTACAAATGCTTTCTTGCACCTTGTCCACCATCTGTGGGTACGATCCATAGAAGCTTTCGCATAATTATAATCACATGGATAGGGTGTACATTCATCAAAAGCCATAATGATGTCTGCACCAATTGATCGTTGAATGGAAATTGCACTTTCAGGAGTAAATATATGGTATGACCCGTCTATATGAGACTTGAATTTTACACCATCTTCCTTGATTTTACGATTTGCAGACAAAGAATAAACTTGATATCCTCCAGAATCTGTCAAAATGGGGTATTCCCAACCCATAAATCGATGTAACCCTCCAGCCTGTTGAAGAACCTCAACTCCAGGCCTAAGGTAAAGATGATATGTATTACCCAAAATTATATCAGGTTTAATGTCTTCTTTTAATTCTCTTTGATGAACACCCTTTACAGTAGCTGCAGTTCCTACCGGCATAAAAATTGGAGTTTCAATTGTACCATGCGCAGTAGTAAGGGTTGCTGCCCGAGCAGCTGAAGTTGTATCTGTAGCTAAAAGATTAAATTTCATTGGCAACAAAGATACTAATGTGACATCACATCTCTTAAATTATTACTTAGGGATAAAATACAAAAGTTGAACTTTAACTTTGATAATGAAAGGACAAGGGTTACTTTTGCCGTCAAATAAAATGCAATGTCAACAATCACTGCTCTAGAAAAAACAACTACCCAAGTTCGAAGAGACATTCTGCGCATGGTTCACAAGGTAAATTCAGGACATCCAGGGGGATCTTTAGGGTGTGCAGAATTTTTTGTGTCCCTATATTTTGAAGTAATGGATTTTCAACTACCATTCGCCATGGAAGGAAAAAATGAAGATTTGTTTTTTTTATCAAATGGTCATATTTCACCAGTATTTTATAGTGTTTTAGCTAGAAGAGGATTTTTTCCAGTTGAAGAACTCAATACTTTTCGACTAATAAACTCAAGATTACAAGGGCATCCCACAACTCATGAAGGATTACCTGGTGTTCGTGTAGCATCAGGATCTCTGGGTCAAGGACTTTCAGTTGCCTTAGGAGCTGCATCAGCAAAAAAAATTAATCAAGACCCCAAAACAGTATATGTATTAATGGGTGATGGTGAACTCCAAGAAGGTCAAAATTGGGAAGCCTTTATGTATGCTGCTGCCAAAGGAGTTGATAATATAATAGCTACAATTGACCTTAACGGAAAACAAATAGACGGAACTACAAAAGAAGTTCTTGATATAGGAGATTTAGAAGGAAAACTTAAAGCTTTTGGTTGGGAAATACTATTGCTAAAAGAAGGAAATTCTATTCAAGCAATTCTTCAAACCCTAAAAATAGCAAAATCAAAACTTAGGCAATCAAAACCTGTTGCCATTTTAATGGAAACTGAAATGGGTAATGGTGTTGACTATATGATGCATACTCATGCTTGGCATGGAAAAGCACCCAACGATGAACAACTTGCTTTGGCGTTAGCACAAAACGAGGAAACTTTAGGAGATTATTAAAGACTAATAAAACGAATGATACAGTATACCAATCAAGGAAATAAAGATACCAGATCTGGCTTTGGGGATGGTCTTACGGAACTTGGCCGAACAAACCCAAAAGTAGTAGCCCTATGTGCAGATTTAATTGGTTCGCTTAAAATGCAGCCATTTGTTGACGAAAATCCAGAACGTTTTTTTCAGGTTGGTATTGCAGAGGCCAATATGATGGGGATTGCAGCTGGGCTCTCAATTAGCGGTTTTATTCCCTTCACAGGTACATTTGCTAATTTCTCTACTGGACGAGTCTATGACCAGATAAGACAATCAATTGCCTATTCAGGTAAAAATGTAAAAATATGTGCTTCTCATGCTGGTGTCACATTAGGAGAAGATGGGGCTACACACCAAATCTTAGAAGATATTGGGTTAATGAAAATGCTTCCAGGTATGACTGTTATCAACCCATGTGATTATAACCAAACCAAAGCAGCAACTCTTGCCATTGCTGATTATGAAGGTCCCGTTTATTTGCGTTTTGGTCGTCCTAGTATTGCCAATTTTACAACTCCTGAATTAGGTTTTGAAATTGGAAAAGGTATCCTTTTAAATCCAGGTAATGATGTCACACTTATAGCTACCGGACATTTGGTTTGGGAAGCCCTTAAGGCTGCAGAAATGTTAGAAACAGATGGGATTTCAGCTGAGGTAATTAATATTCATACAATTAAACCACTAGACGAAACTCTTATAATAAACTCAATACAAAAAACAGGAGCTGTAGTAACAGCAGAAGAACATAATTATTTAGGAGGATTAGGAGAAAGTATTGCAGGACTATTAGCGTTAAAACACCCTACTCCTATGGAATTTGTAGCAACTCAAGATTGTTTTGGCGAATCGGGAACTCCATCACAATTAATGGAAAAATATGGATTAAATCGAAATGCTATTTACCAAAAGGCTAAAGTCGTAATCGCTAGAAAATGAGCTGAGTTTAATGACATTTGACTAATTTAATCCTTATCTAAGTAGTCGTAAATACCATCCCCATCAGTATCATCTGCAATGCCATCACCATCTTTATCAAATTCATCAGCAGATAATATACCATCACCATCGTGATCTGTTTGATTAACCAGATATAAATTAATCTTAAAAATTAAGGGAGAATAAGAAGGTATTGCACCTGAAGATTTATTAAAATAAGCTAATCCTGAAGGGATAAAAATTGCCCCTTGTCCATAATTTTTAAAGGTGACACTATTATCTTTTGCAACCTCAAAAGTCCCTCCTTTAAGTGTTGGCATTCCTTCACGAAAACCTCTTACAACTTGAGTTAAATCAAACCAAACAGGAGTTTTTGATAAATCAAATATGGTCCCGTCAATTAATCTGCCTTCGTAGGTTAGGTAGGTAGAATCTACTGAGGCAGGATGAATTCCTTCGCCCTCTCTTGCGATAAGATAGTATAAAGTGTGATTAACAAACGTGCTATCAGATTTTTTTACTCTTATTACCTTTTTTTGCACTTGATCTTTTAAAGGGGTTTTTGATGCATTAGTGCCCGCAATAGTATCAAAAATTAATTCTGGACTAGAATCTATAGTTGAAAAATCAGTATAATTATAATAGTGAGTAGCTAAAAAATCTTCAATATTTTGATTGTCTTCAATGGATTGTTCTGCAACATCACGAATGGGAACAACTGTATCCTCTTTTTTGCAAGATATTATACCAAATGAAATAACAATAATTGTAATTAAAAACTTTTTCAAACTCCTATTTATTTATAAAGGGCTGCAAGATACAATTTTACTTTATTTTTGTGATTAACCTTAACGAAGTTTTAAAAGATGCGTATCGATTCTTTTTTGTGGTGTATTCGCGTATTTAAATCTAGAAATAGTGCTTCTCAAGCTTGTAAAAAAGGCAATGTAAAAATCAATGGACAGGTAATAAAACCTTCTAGAGAAGTATTGCCTCTTGACCAGTTAAAAATTCGAAAAGAGCAGGTTTGGAAATCTTATGAGATTATTGCCTTACCTAAAAGTAGAGTTGGTGCTAAAATTGTACCTCTTTATGCCATAGACAAAACAAGCCCTGAAGAAATAGCTCATTTAGAATTTCAACATCTTGCCCCGAGTGTAAAGCGTGATCGGGGTACGGGTAGACCTACAAAAAAAGAACGTCGAGAAATCGATGAGCTTTTAGAAAATAAAGAAAATCTAATGGAAGATTTGTAAATTAAATGCTAATTTTTACTCATGGTTTCAAATACAAAAATTAAATCTAGCAATGACATTAAGGCTATTTTAAAAAGAATAGCTTATCAAGTTTATGAAAGTAATTTTGAAGAAAATGAATTGATTATTGTAGGAATTGAAAAGGCTGGAAATCAACTAGCCGCTCTGCTGATTAATGAACTACAAACAATCTCTTCACTAAGTCTAACGCATGTATCTTTAACTTTAGATAAAAAAAACCCTAGAAATTCAATTCATTGTGATACCAATCCATCTTTCCTAAAAAATCAATCAATTGTAATTGTAGATGATGTGCTTAACACTGGAAGTACACTTATATATGCTGTGAATTACTTTTTACAATTTCCTGTAAAACAAATAAAGACAGCTGTTATGGTAAATAGAAATCATAAAAAATTTCCAGTTAAAGCAGATTTTAAAGGAATTTCATTATCAACCTCGATAAATGAACACGTAACAGTAGTTTTAGAAGGAGAAAATAGTGGAATTTACCTATGTTAATTTTGAAGCTAATTTAAGAGCTACTTCTTCTGGTCTAAGGAGGTCTGTAGAGATTGTAATATCTGATTTAGAATAAAACGGAACTCTTTCAAATAAATGTTTCCCTACAAATTCTTTTAACTCATCCTCATTATGTAAGTGAGCAATCAAGGGTCTATTTTTTCGTGTCGGAAAAAGTCTATTTCCCAGCTCTTGAATTGAAGTTTTTAAATAAATCGTTAAAACATTTTCATTTTGAATTAAAATATCCATAGTATCAAAATAACAAGGAGTTCCCCCTCCTAAAGAAATGATCATAGGATTTGGATCGTTTAACAATTCTATTAAACATTTTCGTTCTATTGTTCGAAAATAAAGTTCACCTCGAGATGAAAATAAAGAAGCTATAGTAACATTTTCTTTTTTTTCAATGTAGCTATCAAGATCCCAAAAGGAAAGTACTAATTTCTCTTTTAAGTGAGAACCAACCTCGCTTTTGCCGCTTCCCATGTATCCAACAAGAACTATTTTATTTTTTTTCATAACACAAGCAATGCAAATTTATAGGAATTGAAGGGGAAAAAATCATATTAGGTGTTATATTTGCACCCTTAAAACGAGATTCGGTAGCTCAGCTGGTAGAGCATCTCCCTTTTAAGGAGAGGGTCCTGGGTTCGTGT
>JALRBW010000047.1 GCA_023257625.1 Flavobacteriaceae bacterium
TTATGCTGAAAATCAAAAAATCCAATTCAATTATGCCGTTCTTTGGTCATGGCTTGTGGCTGCCGTTGGAGGATATATCATCTCGCAAGAATTGGAAATATTTTTATCCTTTTTAACATTACCCGTTTGGATCGCATGCGGCACATTATTTTTATTTTTTTCAAAAAAAGTAGGGTAAAGTAAGTTACATAAAAAAAGGTATAGTGTTTGATTCATAAAAACAAGACAATGGAGATCTTAAAGCAATTTAACAGCAACCATTAAAAAAATAATGGCGTAACTTGCAACAAAATATTACATCCAAAAAATCAATTAAGTTGAGCTTGAGTATCTAAAAAATTAAAAAAATCCAACAATTGGGGTTCAATTTATTTTTGAGTTGGAAGGAAACTTTTCTGTTTTGATTATTGATATGATACGCTTTAGTACACTTTTTTTCTTTTCAATTTGCCTTTCTGCCCAGGTGAATGAAGATCTTTTCAATGCCATGGAAACACCTACAGAACAAACCTCATTACTCCCAACGACTATGGTATTTACTCAACGTTTTTTATGGGGCGAAAAGGGCCTCTTGAGAAAAACAAATTGGATGCCCTTAAGTATAGAAAACCGAGAAAAGGAATTGAAAATAAGAAGAAAAATGCTACTTGCACATCAAGTAATAGGATATGCAACATTAGCAGGTATGGTAGCTCAAGGGGTTTTAGGGACACAATTATATAAAGGGAATTATGAACTAAAAGATACCCATGAAATGATTGGCAACGCGACAACAATTTCCTACTTTACGGGTGCTGGACTTTCCCTTTTTGCTCCACCTCCTTTAATTAGTAGAAAAAATGAGGGACTTTCCTCAATAAAAGCCCATAAGTGGTTGGCAACAATTCATTTTTCAGCCATGATAGCTACAAACCTTTTAGCTGAGGAAAATAAAAAATACCACAGAGCGGCTTCTTATACTTTATTTGGAAGCTACGCTGCTGCAGTCCTTGCATTTAAATTCTAATTCATAAAACTATGTTTAAAGCACTTAACATAAGTATTTTATTTTTAATTTGTTCAGCTATTAATGCGCAAGAAAAGCAATGGATACTCAACTCAGATAAAAGTCAGATATCTTATACAGCTAAACACTTACTCCATGCATGGGAAGGTGTAAACAAAAAACCAAAGGCAATTGCAAAAATAAATACTCTCAAAAATAATTTGGTTGAAATAGCGGTTCTCACTTATGTTCGAGATTTTGATAGTAAAAACAGTGGAAGAGATGCCCATGCTTTAGAAGTTTTAGAAGCCCTATCTTATCCAGAAGTTCGATTTTATGCCAATCAATTTGAGCCAATTCAAGATTCACTTCGGTTAGAAGGCACTTTAATGTTTCATGGGGTTTCTAAACCATTATCTGTAAATGCACATATAGTAAAAGGGAAAAGCCGATGGGTTTTATCAGGAGGGTTCACCTTACAACCTACCGATTTTGAAATAGAGCTACCCTCTTTTATGATGGTTAAAATGGAAGACACTTTACGTTTTGAGTATAATCTTACATTTGATAATCACGAATGATCAAAAAATGGAATTTATACAAAGGAAAAAGTCTTTAAAAATTGATCATTACTATTCGGAGCGGCTTTTAAACACACCACTTTCAATTGAATTAATTTAAATTAAAAGGGACTACCCAACAGTTATTATTTTAATTGGGTTTCTTTCAAATTGAAAAAACGGCTATATTCAAAAAAACTTTTTTAAATGGATAAGTTGATTAACAATGCAATTACAAATTCAAACCGAATTGCAGTTATTAGTAACCAAACACCTTATTCGTATGCTATTCTTTTGGAAAAATCCAAAGCTATAGCACATTTTTTACTGAATGGTAAAACGGATTTAGAGGAAGCAAGAGTAGCCTTTTTAATTTCACCTAGTTTTGACTATACTGCCGTATTATGGGGAATTTGGCGAGCAGGTGGTATAGCTGTACCATTATGTGAAAAACATCCTTTACCCTCTATTACCTTCGTTATTGAAGATACTGAAGCTGAAATAATTATCTATGAAAAATCATTTGAATCGCTTCTCCTTCCCTTAGCTTCAAAAGTAAGCCGATTCCTTGTATTAGATATTATACATAAAAAAGGTGGAGAACTCTTATTTACTCCTGCACCATCTCGCCGAGCCCTTATTTTGTATACTAGCGGTACGACTGGAAACCCAAAAGGAGTCGTTACAACGCATCACAATATAGAGGCACAAATTACTTCCTTGACAACTTCTTGGGAATGGTCTAAAGAAGATCACATTTTAAACATTTTACCAATGCACCATGTGCATGGAATTATCAACATTTTAATGTGTGCGTTATGGTCAGGGGCTTGTTGTTCCTTTTTGCCAAAATTTTCTCCTGAAGATGTATTTTCAGAATTCAAAAAAGGCCAGTTAACATTATTTATGGCAGTACCTACAATATATTTCAAACTAATAGCTCATTGGAAACTATTATCCGAAACAGAAAAAAAAGAAATTTCTAAAGCACTAATAAAATTCAGGCTTATGGTATCTGGATCTGCAGCTCTTCCCATTTCAGTCTTAGCAGATTGGAAAACCCTTAGCGGTCATGTTCTATTAGAGCGTTATGGCATGACAGAAATGGGTATGGCCATAAGTAATCCTTATAGAGGAGAGCGAAAACCGGGTTTTATAGGGGTTCCTTTACAGGGGGTAACAGTTCAATTAGCGGATGAAAACAACAAACCTGTTGAGGCAGGATTACAGGGTGAAATTCAAATTAAAGGACCCAATGTATTTTTAGAATATTGGGGTAAACCTGAAGCTACACAAGATGTATTTACCTCAGAGGGCTGGTTTAAAACCGGCGATATTGCAGTTTTTGAACAAGGGAGTTATCGTATTTTAGGCCGAAACTCGATTGATATCATTAAATCAGGGGGGTATAAAATCTCAGCTTTGGAAATTGAAGAGGTTTTACGTCAGCATCCAGATATTGATGAATGTGCTGTAGTTGGTATACCAGATGTCGAATGGGGTGAACTTATTGCTGCCAGCATTATTACTCAAAAACCTAATTTTGATTTAAAAGAACTCACAAAGTGGTTAAAAACAAAACTTCCCAATTATAAAATTCCAAGAAAGTACCGATTAGACCACGAATTGCCCCGAAATGTAATGGGAAAAGTGACTAAAAATGAACTTAAATCAAAATTTTAAATCTCACACAGTATGAAAATATATGGAGTGGCCCTTTTGGCGTTTTGTTTCTTATTTGGAAAAATAGTGGGTACATTTTTAGGCCAAGCCATTGGAATAGATGGGGACGTTGGGGGAGTTGGTTTTGCAATGGTTGGTTTGATGTTTGCTCAAGGATGGATGACTAAAAAAGGGTGGATGTTACCTGAAACCAAAAACGGAATTCTATTTTGGAGCAGTATGTATATCCCAATTATTATAGCAATGGCTGCAACTCAAAATGTAAAAGCCGCCTTAAGCGGAGGGTGGGTGGCATTGTTGGCTGGAGTGGTAGCAACGCTGCTTCCCATGCTTCTGGTTCCTCTTTTATCTAAAATAGGTAAACCTAAAAACTAAAAGGGGATGGAACACATAGAATCTCTTTTGATCAAAAATGGCTTACTCTTTGCTTTTTTATTTGTGGGAGTAATTATGTGGCTTTCATATCAAATTTCACACCGTTTACTCAATAATAAAATTCCAGGAGTTGCATTGGCCGTTATTGTGGGTTTAGGGCTTGCTTTTTTAGGAGAGAAAAAAGGCATAGCTGACCTTCCCCTTTTTTCTGGCATGGCTCTTTTTGGAGGCGCAATGCTGCGTGATTTTTCGGTGGTAGCAACGGCCATGGGGGCTGATATTGAAAAAATTAAAAGCGCGGGTATAGCGGGCCTGATTTCTTTAGTGGTTGGGGTCTTTTTTTCTTTTCTTTTGGGTGTTATTATTGCATTTGCTATGGGGTATACAGATCCGGAAAGCTTAGCCACCATAGGTGCGGGAGCCTGCACCTATATAGTAGGCCCAGTAACAGGAACTGCTTTAGGAGTTAGTTCTGAAGTGATTGCCATAAGTATAGCAACAGGAGTAGTAAAAACGATAGTTGCAACAGTGGGAACTCCTTTGCTTGCAAAATCAATTTCCTTAAACAATCCGCATGCAGCAATTGTCTTTGGAGGATTAGTAGGAACAACGAGCGGGGTAACAGCAGGCCTAGCCGCAACAGACCCAAAGTTAGTGCCTTACGGCGCCCTAACAGCTACCTTTTACACGGGATTGGGCTGTTTATTGTGTCCTTCGCTCTTTTATTTTGTTTTGCGGTTCCTTTTTTAAGGAACGAGTATTGTTTTACTAAATTGGTGCGCTTCAATTTTTTCTCGCGAATAGTAGATGGGGAAGTACCGATCTTCGGCCCAGTCTTTAAATAAATTTTGATAAAAAGGACTTTCAGGATCTCCTGATTGTCCAGGGGTATTTGTTCCTATTGCAGCATCCCAATCTCCTGTATTTACAATTATTCTAAAACTTGCGCCACTACTCTGACGATCATTTTCCCCTGTTGATCCTGGCGTGTACGCATTTCCTCCTCTAGGGAGCGGCCCTAAGTTTAATTTTTTTGCCATTTCGGGAGTTGTGATTCCTCCAAGAACATGAGTTAGAGCAGTATGTTTAAATTTTGCTTGACCATAGCGCCACTCTTTAGGGTCATCGCCTAACTGATTTTTTAGTAGAAGCAAAGCAGACTCAAAAGTTTCTTTTAGAAAAGTATTTCTGTATTTTTCTGTTTTAAAGGGACTGTTTTTTGGCGATTGAATCCAGTCGATTATGCGTTTTAACTGTAAAGAGGAGATGTATTTTTTTGCAATATTGGGAATAAATTCCTCCTCTGCCCGGCGCATAATTTCCTCTTCCCAACGCACATATAATGCCGCAGGGACAGCTTCAGGGAGCAATTGATAATCCCATGCTAATAGGTTTTGTGCGTGTTGTTCAATTGAAGAATCAAAAGACAAAGAGGCTAAATAGGGAACAAGTGTTCGAGCAGGAAGAGAAAGCACATCAACCTGAAGCGCCCTCATATCCTCTAGAGTTAGGGCATTGTTTGGTTCTAATACCTCATTTACCCGATCACCTCGATAAGGATCTGACCAAGAATAACCAATGGCATTCCAATGAGGATAATCTGAGGGGTTTACATTTTGATTTGCTGTGGCTATAAATCCCTTTTTAGGATTCACAGCATGTGGTTTTTCTGCAATTGGCAAATACCCACCCCAATCATATCTTCCGTCTCCGGGAACGGGCACAAGTCCACTTGAACTGTTTCGTATTGGAGCAATACCTACGGCTTGCCACCCGATAGTGCCTTCTCGATCGGCCCAAATCATATTTTCACCCGGGATATGACTGTAGGTACATGCTTCGCGAAAGGCATCCCAATTTTCTGCTTGATCCATACGCAATGAGGCTAGGTAGGGCGAACCTCCTGGTTCAAGCCAAGCACACCGAACGGCAAAGGCTTTTAGGGCCTTTTCATTGCGATAGGTAACCGGACCATGGTGAGTGTAATACAATTCCACCTCAATAGAATCTGATGTTTTGACAGGAATCCGCTCTTTGATTATTTCAAAATTTCTCCAGCTACCGTTAAATTTATATTGGTTCGGATTGTTTGGGTTTAATTCATATTGATACAAATCTTCGCCATCTGTTCGAAAAACGGTAAGTCCCCAAGCGCCATACTCATTATGGCCTATCGAAATTCCTGGAATTTCGGGTTCTCCACCGCCAATAACATTCCACCCTGGGGCTACCAAATGGGCCATATACCGCAAGGAAGGTACTGCAATAGTTCGATGGGGGTCATTAGCCATGTAGGTATGTCCGTCTTTCGTTTTTGAACCTGATACAACCCAATTGTTACTTCCAATAGCTAAAGAGTCTTTTGATAAGTCATTGAATTCATCAAAAAAAACACCTGCAGATTCAGCACCTCGATATTCTTCAAGCAAATGCTCCGCTCTAAATTTAACGTTTTTTCGAAATGCAAAATAAGGTGCCAAAAGATCTTCAAACAACAAGGAGGTATCTATTTCTTTATCTAATTCCAATTTTGGGTCTTGTGGATGAAACCATAAAAGCGATTTTACGGTTTCCGCTCCTAGTAAAGCTACAGCTCTACCAATATTCAATTCTTCACCAATATTACCCAATAACCCCTGATGCCTTGAAATAACAACTTCAGGTGTCCATAATTGAGGAGTTGCACCTAACATTTTGAAGGGAAGCGGTAAACGCTCAGGGGTCAAGTTAATCTCATTAATATAAGCGTTTACACCCGATACATATGCTTCTATTATTTCTTTACCATCAGGGTGATAAAAATTAAATTCAGTAGTAAGATCACCTCTGTATTTGAAAAGACGCGTACCTATATCACGAGGTAATTCTTCAGGGCCTAATAATTCTGAAATAGTACCTAAGGCCTGTCTCCTCCATAGTTCAAATTGGAATAATCGATCTTTTGCTGCCGCATAACCTTGAGCAAAGAATAAATCCTGTTGATTCTCAGCATAGATATGGTTTATACCCCATTGATCACGAATAATTTCAACAGAAGAAGTTAGTCCGTTAACTTTAATTTTGGATTCTTTAGGGGCTTTATTGTGACAAGAATTTAAAAAAAGAATAGAGCAGAAGAACCAAAAAATATACCGCATGAATTTTAAATTAAAGGTTATCAGACGCCGAAATCCAGCGAACACTTAAATCTACATTGTCCATATTTTCATCAAGAGGGAACATGGGCCTTTTAATTCGTTTGTAATCTAATCGATTCAAATCTTGATCTACTCCACCAGGCGTAAGCGCCATGATCCAATCGCCTCTCATATCGTATAATTCAGGTACAAGGTAGCCTATTTTAACTATTAAAATATCGGCTTCTCTTGGGTTCAAATCGAGTTGAGTAAAATCTTTTTCGTAATGGTAAGGTTTTCTTTTTTCAGTTACAATTACATCCAAGCTACCTACCCTAACTACAGCTTCGGTTTCTGCATGAAGATCACCTTCACGTAAGGCAACCACCTTGCCATTTAGCAAAATAGGAGGGGCATATCGGTTGTCAACAGCCGCCCCCACCAAAGCACTAACCTGCCCGCCAATACCAACTTTTTTAGCGGCAGTTATGAGCTCAGGACCAGGGATAGAAGCATAAATTACTTGTGGCCCCCCTTCCTTTTGAAAAGCGGGCTGCGAGAGTAATTCACGCAAGGTCCAAGTTACATCTCCAGCACCCCCTGCAGTAGGGTTGTCACCCATATCACTTATAATAAAGGGTTTTTGTTTAGAGTTCAAAGCTTTGGTAATACTCTCTTCAAATGATGCTGTAGGAGCTACAAAATCAAATTCATTACGAACAGCCCAAAATTGCGCAGCTAGGGCTTCAGCTTCTATTTTAACAGTTTCTTGGTTATCACCAGTTACCATAACAACAGCATGGTTTCGAGGCTCATCGGCCCATGCATATCCAATCCAAATTGCGGCATCTACAACACCTTCTTTTTCAACTGAATATGGAATTTTGGCATATAAACTTTTCCCAGGATCTATTCGTGTACTTGTTTTTTCTCCGGGCAGCAATATTGGAATGGGAATCCACGCTTTGTATTTGGGTTTACCTTTTCCTGAAATCAAACGGTCAAGTAACAGATCCACAGCTCTTTGTTTTGATTCTAAAGCGTCTTCATGAGGAGCCATTCGATAGCAAGTAATTAAATCAGAATGTTGGGCTAACCGCTCAGAAACATTTCCGTGCAGATCCATAGAAGTAGAAATTAGCATTTCGGTACCAAGTAGGGCCCTAATCTTTTGTATAAAATCACCTTCCGGGTCATCTAATCCTTCCACAGACATAGCCCCATGAATATCGAAGAAAAGACCATCATATGGGCTGTTTTTAGCGAGCATATTTAGAGTTACCTCAACCAATGAGTCATATGCTTTTCTAGTAACAATTCCACCTGGCAATGCATGCCCTCTTAAGGTAGGATACCATTCAGCCGCTTTGCGCTGAGATTTCCCTTCTTCTAGAAATGGATAATAATCAAAAACAGCTTCATTTGTTTTAGCTAAAAATGCTTCAGCCGTTGTTTTTGCAGGAGAAAAAGTACTTGACTCGATGGCTAATCCTGCAATAGCTATTTTGAGGGTACTCTTATTATCTCCCTCATTTTTACATGTATTTAATAATAGTAGCAATACTAAAAAGAGAGTTAATTTTATTATCCAATTTATCATGTAGTTTAAATTTTACTAAAGATAGCGACTTTCTATACATTGATTTTAATACCATGATTACAAATCATTTCAATGATAATTTCCTATCTTAAATTTTTAATAACTCTTCTAATTTTAATTTATGAAAAAGGTAGTGTATTGGTCTATTGTTGCAGCTTTGGCTGGTCTCTTATTTGGTTTCGATACCGTTGTGATTTCTGGAGCGGATAAAAAATTACAATCCTTATGGCAGTCGTCAGATAGTTTTCACGGATTTATTGTTATGGCAATGGCCCTTTGGGGAACAGTTGCTGGAGCTTTTATTGGGGCTGTTCCTACACAACGATTTGGCCGCAAAAAAACTCTTTTTAGTATCGGAATTTTATATACGCTATCAGCCCTAGGTTCCGCTTTTGCCAATGACCCCTACACTTTTGCCGCCTTTCGATTTATTGGTGGTTTAGGCGTTGGGATTTCAACAATAGCTGCACCAGCATATATATCAGAAATTGCTCCAGCTAAACACCGTGGCCGTTTAGTAGGTTTGTATCAATTTAGCTTGGTGTTCGGAATTTTACTGGCTTTTATTTCTAATTTTTTGCTTAGTTCACTAGGTGAAAACGCCTGGCGATGGATGATGGGAGTTGAAGCCTTTCCTGCTATTGCGTTTACACTCCTCTGCTTAGGAATTCCAGAAAGTCCGAGATGGCTGCTTTCCGTTGGAAAAAAAGATCAAGCAAAAGCCATTTTTTTAGAAATTGATCCTAACTCCTCTTTTGATGATGTCATAAATGATTTGACGGCAATTGATAATAATCAAAATAAAACAGAATCTATTTTTGATAAAAAATACAGATTTCCCTTATTATTAGCTTTTTACGTTGCTTTTTTTAATCAGCTTTCAGGGATAAATGCCTTTTTATATTATGCACCTCGAATTTTTGAAGAAGGGGGTTTAGGGGAAAACGCATCATTATTGAGTAGTGTTGGGATAGGAATTACCAATTTATTATTCACTTTTGTTGGGATTAGTTTAATAGACAAACAAGGGAGGAGACAATTAATGTATTATGGATCATTTGGCTATATCATTTCCCTAAGTTTGGTGGCTTGTGCTTTTTATTTTAGTTGGGGAGGAATTTTAATACCGCTCTTTTTATTTCTTTTTATTGCGGCACATGCCATAGGCCAAGGAGCCATTATTTGGGTCTATATTTCAGAGATTTTCCCTAATCACCTCAGAAATTCGGGCCAGGCATTTGGGACGAGTGTACATTGGGTATTGGCTGCAGTAATTCCATCTTTTGTTCCCTTGATGTTTTCTAGTATTGGCGCAGGAACAGTTTTTGCTATTTTTGCATTCTTTATGGTATTACAACTTGTTTTTGTTCATTTCATGATGCCCGAAACGAAAGGAGTACCTTTGGAAGAGTTAAGTAATTCATTAATGAAGTAATGAATATAATTCATGAAAAAAAAGAGCACCTCAAAAGGCTTCTCTATAGTCTTAATTTTATTTGTTTTTACCCATATGGGATGTGAAACTAAAATGAATCAATCCACTTCACAAAATAAGGAAGAAATCCTATATCGACCGAACTTCCATTTCACTCCAAAAACCAATTGGATGAATGACCCCAATGGGATGTTTTATTACAAAGGAAAGTTTCATTTGTATTTTCAACATAATCCAGAGGATAATATTTGGGGGCCTATGCATTGGGGTCACGCAACAAGTGAAGACTTAAAAACCTGGGAGGAGCATCCCATAGCATTATATCCTGACTCTCTAGGCACTATCTTTTCAGGAAGTGCAGTAGTTGATTATCACAATACCTCTGGGTTTGGGTCTTTAGAAAATCCACCAATTGTGGCTATTTTTACATACCATAATGCAAAAGCAGAACAAGAAGGCAGTACTCAATTTCAAACCCAAGGAATTGCTTATTCTTTAGACGAAGGGTACTCTTGGACTAAATATGCTAGTAACCCGGTAATTCAAAACCCAGGGATACGTGATTTTAGAGACCCTAAAGTTTTTTGGTTAGAAAGTGAACAAAAGTGGATATTAACCTTAGCAGCAGGTCAGGAAACCCAATTTTATACTTCTAAAAATCTAAAAGAATGGAAGTATGCTTCTTCGTTTGGCGAAGGAATAGGGAATCATGATGGAGTGTGGGAATGTCCGGATTTATTTCCTCTAAGTTTATCAGAAACGAACGAAGTGAAATGGGTTCACTTAGTAAGTATTAACCCCGGTGGTCCAAATGGAGGGAGCGCAACTCAATATTTTGTTGGAGATTTTGATGGAAAAGCGTTTACACTTGATTCAAAGTTTGAAAAAGAATTAGAAAAGGAACATACTTTTTGGACAGACTATGGTAAAGACAATTATGCTGGGGTTACCTTTTCAAATTGGACTGAAAAGTCAGGTAATGTTTTGTATTTAGGCTGGATGTCTAATTGGGAATATGCTACAAAAGTTCCAACAACAATATGGAGAAGTGCTATGACAACGGCACGCGAATTAAAATTAACTAAAACGAAAACGGGATATCGATTACTATCCCTCCCTGATCAGAATTGGGCATCGTTTTCAGTAAATCAATTTATTCAACCTTCAAGAAAAATTTCAAAGAGAGAAAATCTCCTGCCTAAAGGGACTGTAAACTTATCCAAAGCAGAATTGACTTTTGAACTCCATAAATTAAAATCTGAATCGTATTCGTTTATTTTAAGTAATGATATTGGAGAGGAATTATCTTTTGGATTAGATTTTTCTAAAAATCAATATTTTATTGATCGTAAAAATACGGGCAATGTTAGTTTTTCAGAGACCTTTGCCTCCAAACCTTCTATAGCACCTCGATTTGAAACACTAGACAAAATGACACTTACGGCACTTTTTGATAAAACATCTGTAGAGCTTTTTTTTGACAATGGAAAAACAGTAATGACAGAGCTGTTTTTTCCAAATGCTCCATTCAATCAACTTGATTTAGTTACAGATGGACTAGGGGCAGAATTGATTCAATTTAAAGTAATAGCATTACATTAAAAAATATGTTATTTTTGGCATGATCAGCCCCTATTTGAAAACATAAAAAAGTCAATTAAAAGTAAAGAAACACTAGTGTTTGGATTCTAATATTTATCTATATTCGAGTATTATTTTTAATAATGAATATAAGTTTTCATAAGGTGGTCTTAAAAAAACGATTCCCTTTAGCAATAAGCAGGGGGGTCCGATACGACTCTGAAAATCTTTTTGTACGCATTGAAAGTGAAGGAAAAGTTGGTTGGGGAGAAGCTGCTCCAGGTGGCTCAGAAGGTGCCTCAACATCAGAAGAAGTTGAAATGGCATTACGCAATTTTATAGCGCCAGGCATTGAAGGCCAATCCATTACGAGTTTGTATGATCGTGCAATAAATGAAAAGGTTCCCCCTTGCGCATATGCTGCACTTGATATTGCTATGTGGGACTTATTAGCCAAAAAAGCAAAATTGCCTTTATATCAACTTCTTGGATTTTCAAGAGCTCATATACCAACATCAGTAACTATTGGAATTAATCCACCAGAAGTAATTAAAGAACGTGTTCCTTTACTATTAGAAGGGACCACTGTCAAATCACTTAAAATAAAATTAGGATCTCCCGAGGGCATTCATGCAGATAAAATTATGTTTGAGCAAGTAGTTAAAAGTACTGCACAGTATAATGTTCAACTTCGTGTTGATGCCAATGGAGGATGGAATGTAGAGGATGCGAAGCACATGTTGCAGTGGCTTGCCGAACGACATGTGGACTATGTAGAACAACCATTAAAAGAAGGTGAAGAGGGCAAATTAATTGAACTTTACAACAACCGACCGATTCCAATTTTTGTTGATGAAAGTTGTCGTTTTGCTGAAAATATTCCTCATTTTGCTTCTTATGTAGATGGTGTAAATTTAAAATTAATGAAGTGTGGAGGAATTACGGGAGGCTTAAGAATTATTGCAACTGCAAAAGCCTTTGGATTGCAAACTATGATTGGATGCATGTCTGAATCATCAGTTTCTATTGCTGCAGGAGCAGCCCTTTCAGGGCAAATTGATCATATAGATTTAGACTCACATTATAATTTAAATCCAGACCCTTCAACTGGCGCACCTATGGTAGACGGTGTTACTTTACCTCCAAATGTGCCTGGTCATGGAGGCAATCTAAAAGAAGAGTATTATGCTTAATATACATCAAAAAATTGCCGTTTATATGGAAGGCCATATTGATAGTGATTATGGCAAAATGGGTACAGGAGTAGTTCGTTATATTAAAAATCCAATTGTAGGTGTAATTGATAAAACACATGCAGGAAGAAATATGAAGGAATTTATGGATACAGAAAAAAATGTCCCCATATTGAGTTCACTTCAAGAGGCAATTACTCTTGGAGCTTCTGTATTGGTTTTAGGAATTGCCCCCTCAGGAGGGCGTATACCAGAGAGTTGGCATACCATTATTGAATCTGCCTTAGATGCAGGCATGAGTATAGTGAATGGATTACATGATTTAATTTTCCCAAAATGGGGAACTAAAATTAAAAATCCAGAGAATCAATGGATTTGGGATATACGCATTCCCCAATTTATTCCAGAAATTGCCACCGCTAAAGCAGCTACTCTAAAAAATAAACGCATTCTTTTTGTAGGCACTGACATGGCTGTAGGTAAAATGACAGCGGGATTGGAATTATATAAAGAACTTCAAAATCAAAAATTTAATGTTGGATTTATAGCCACAGGTCAAATTGGGATTACCATTACAGGTAATGGAATTCCCCTTGATGCTTTCAAAGTTGATCATGCATGTGGCGCCGTTGAACAAATGGTAATGGAGCAATCTGACAAAGAAATTGTACTAATTGAGGGCCAAGGTTCATTATTGCATCCTGGGAGTACAGCAACCTTACCCTTAATGCGAGGGAGTTGCCCTACCCATTTAGTATTATGCCTTCGAGCAGAAAAACCAACATTGCGTAGTCCAGACCATATAAAGATTCCAGATCTTAATGCCTTTATTGCTTTAAATGAAGCATTAGCAACCGTAATGGGGACATATCCTAAAGCAAAGGTTATAGGTATAGCTTCAAATACAAGCTCCTTGTCAATAGAGGAAGCAAAAAAACATATTCTTACCCTACAAGAAAAGACAGGACTTGTTGTAACAGACCCCATTCGATTTGGAATGGAATCCATTGCAAAATTGATAACAATCAATTAGTACATCTTTTGACGATCTACTAGTTGCGGAATAGGAAGGCCTTTTTCCATTTGATCAAAACAATGAAGCATTTGATAGATGCTTTCTTTAGGATAAGTTAAACTGGCTATATGTGGAGTTAAGTGAACCTTAGGATGAAGCCAAAGGGGGCTTTCTTTAGGAAGGGGTTCAACCTCAAAAACATCTAAAAAAGCTCCTGAAAGTACACCAGCATCTAAAGCGGATAAAATATCTTCTTCAACATGTACTTTACCCCTTGATACATTAATTAAATAAGTCGGACGATTTAATTTTTGAAATAATTTATTGTTTAATAGGGCATGAGTGTGTTTTGTGTAAGGTACAGTACAAATTAACACGTTTATATCTTGTAAAAAAGCATCAAAATTCGCTCCTGAAAAAGAGGGAAAAGGTGTTTGTTTAGGGGAAGGACTATACCCAACAACAGAAAACCCCAATTGATGTAGTTTTATTGCACAATCCATTCCAAGATGACCAATGCCTAAGACACCAATTTTCAATTCACGTTCTTCAAATTCAAATTGAGCCCAATGACTATTTCTTTGCGCTTTTTCAAACTCATAAAACGAGCGATGATGATTTAGAACTGCCATAATAATATAATTGCTCATTGAAAATGCCATTTGAGGATCAATAACCCTGCAAATAGGAATGTTTTTTGGAATTTGTTCATCGGATAAAACATGATCAACACCTGCACCCATCGCAAATATTAGTTTTAGATTGGTAAATTTTTTTAATGAACCAAAAGGTTGTTTCCAAACCATGGCACACACCACATCTTCTGGTTGATCAGTTTCATGTCCTATAAGCAGGGGAACATGTGGAACAATTTCCTCAAAGTTTTTTTTCCATAGGGCTGTTGGATGAGGAGGTGCAATAATTGCAAAACGCATGGTGAATTCAGTTTGAAATCCAGTTAAAGATACATAAAATGTGTATTTTTGATAGCTATGAAATCACAAAGCCTGCTTTTAATTCCAATATACCTCCTTTTAGGAATCATTGTTTGTTGCTCAAAAGAAACATTAAAAGAAGAAGATAATGTATCTTCAGAACTAAATAAAGCCATAGCCATTCAAGTTTTAAAAAATACGAATGTGTTGAGAAAAGAAAAGGGACTCACTGAACTTTCCCAAAATGAAGAAATGGATAAGCTAGCTACTTACCATAGTGAAAATATGGTGTCTGAAGGTTTTTTTGATCATGTTGATACTCAAGGGAACTCACCTTCTTCTAGAGCTGATCTTTTTGGTTACAAGTGGTCTACTATTGGTGAAAATATTGCTAAAATTCCCTGGTTTGAAAATGTGATTTCTTGTGGTGATACTCGAAGTAAAGATGCAATTGCTCAATGTGTGGTTGATGGGTGGAAAAACTCCCCTGGGCATTATAGAAATATAATAGGAGATTATACAGAACTAGGAGTGGGTGTGGTCTTTAGCCAAGACAGTATGGTTTATTTTACGCAAGTATTTAGAACCCCCTAGTTACTTACAATGGTAATCTGCTGCTCGGGTTGCAATTTGATTGTTTGGCTTTACATTTACTTTATAGCCTAATGAATTCGCCCAACCCTTAGCTGCTGAGATCAATTTGTTTGATTTAAAACTTTCATCTTCATTATAATCCATATCAATCTCAACTTTTACACTTACTTTTTGTGTTAACCATTCAGCAGTATCCACACTTAATTCAGCTTCTTTCCACAAACGTGTCCACATGTCTGTGATTTGCTTAACATTTGTTTTACTTAATATATAATGAACTCCTCTGCTTCCTAAACGAAAGGCAATAACTGTTGTATATTTTGTTTGTTTATTGATGTTTTGAGAATCTGTACCTATATGAATTTCAGCATAGGGGAAATTTTTAATAACCCCAAGAGTATGAACTACAGGATCAACACGGTTACCTCTAATGTCTTTAAATAAAAGCATAAATCAACCTCTAAATTAAAAATATTAATTTGCCCTAACTAAATAGAAATAAAAATGACAACTATCCTTTTCTCAATTTGCAATTCGGGAATACTTTTAGTTTGGGGAATCTTACTTTTTTTACCTCGATGGAAAGGAGCTGAATTATTAATACAATTTCCATGGATTCCTTTCGTCTTAAGCTTTTTTTACCTTTATTTTATTGTTCTATCTGGAGGGTTAAACGATTCAGATTTCACCACTTTGACAGGAATTCAAAAAGCATTTCAAAATGCTTCTTTAGAATCTACAGCAGCTGGATGGTTACATTATCTGGCCTTTGATTTTTGGGTAGGAACATGGATAATTCGCCATAGCAGAAAACACAAAATAAGTCATATAAAAATTTTCCTTCCTTTGTTAGCTACCTTTCTATTAGGACCAGTTGGAATTTTATTTTATACTATTCTGTATTGGAGTAATCGGATAATTACGAAGGCCAATTAAAAAGAACATTCTGCTGAATATCAGGATGCAAGGAATGCGCAACAGGACAAGTTAAAGCCGCTCGTTCTAAAAGGGTTTGCGTTTTAGAATCAAAGCTAGTGTTGAATGTCAAATGAATTATTAAGGAGGTGATTCTACGCGGATTAGTTCCCATAATTTTAGTAATTTCTGCATACGTTCCTGTAAGGTCAATTCCCATATCTCGCGCTTTTATTCCCATAATAGTAATCATACAAGAGGCCAAAGCCGTAGCAACAATATCGGTAGGTGAAAAGGCTTCTCCCTTTCCTTGGTTGTCTTTTGGAGCATCTGTGAAGATGATCTCTTTGGAAGCAAGGTGCTGTGCCTCAGTTCGTAAATCACCTAAATAAGTAACTTTACTTGTCATAAGCTAGTCAATTTTTGATAAATTAATTGTCCGAGTGTACTCCCTATACCCAGAATTATAGGATAGGCAAAAAAAAGCCAAAGAATGTCTTTTAGCTCAAGAGAATTCCAATACGAATTGGAATGCGTAAGCCCTTGAATCAAATCATACCAAGTCTTACACTGAATTTTAGATGCCATTCCATTGGCCAGAATTGCAACTATTAACACCGTTACCCCTATACAATATAAACGAATCACATTCAAAAGTAATCAACTTTAAAGAGTAATGTGTAATTTAGGGTCAAACAAAAAAATGAATTGGAAAAAGTTAGCTAAAACCTTCTTTTTTGTGGCATCCTTATTATGTGGTATCGTAGTTAGTATTATGTATACCAAGCTCACATTTATTGATTGGCCCTATGTTTTTGGATGCATAATCTTTTTGGTGATAGCCCTTCTAATTCCAAACAATAAAAGTTAAATCAAAGTTTCTATCGAATGAAAAAAATAATTTATTTCTTATTGACTCTTGGAGCAATAACACCCATTTTTGGCCAAAATAAAAAGAACTTAAAAAACGAAGTTATTGCCGATGTAGAAAAGCAAAAAAATGAACTTATTACAATTAGTGATACCATTTGGGGGGCAGCTGAAATTGCCTTTCAAGAAACTGTTTCTTCGGAAACTTTAATTGCTTATGCAAAGGCAAATGGGTTTGAGGTTGAAGAGGGTGTTGCGGATACTCCTACGGCTTTTGTAGCTACCTACGGATCAGGAAAACCCGTAATTGGAATTTTAGGCGAGTTTGATGCCTTACCAGGGATTTCTCAAAAAACTGTTCCTGAAAAAACCCCATTACATCCAGGCGCAGCAGGACATGGATGTGGACATAATCTTTTTGGCACAGCGAGTCTAGGAGCTGCCGTAGCTATTAAAAACTTAATTGCTGAAGGAAAATTAAAAGGGACAGTGAAATTTTTTGGCACTCCTGCAGAAGAGAAATTTTTTGGAAAATTATGGATGGCCCGTGCCGGTCTTTTTGATGACTTAGATGCCTGTATGGACTGGCATCCGGCAGATGAAACTGAAGCCGACGTACAGAGCTCTCTTGCTTTAGTTGACTTTAAAGTAGAATTTTTTGGGCAAACCGCTCATGCATCTGCAGATCCATGGAATGGGAAAAGTGCATCTGATGCTCTAGAGCTCTACACACATGGAATCAATGCGTATAGAGAGCATATTAAACCCACTGTGCGTATTCACTATCATATTCAAGACGGCGGACAGGTGGTTAATGTAGTACCTGATTACGCCAGATTATGGGTCCGTGTCCGCGATACCAAACGAGAGGGAATGAATGAAGTTTACCAACGCGTAATGGAAATGGCTCAAGGAGCTGCAATACTTGCCGATGTGAAACATGAAATCAATTTAATTTCAGGGATTCATGAAATTTTACCCAATCGCTCAGGGGGTGAGGCAGTACAAAAGAATCTTGAAATATTAGGCGATATTCAATATTCAGAGGAAGAAAACAAATTTGCGTTTAAAATTCAAGAAGCTACAGGAAAACCCAAAATAGGGATAGATGGAAAAATACGCCCTTTAAAAGAAACAGCAGAACACCCAATGGGTGGATCAACAGATGTTGGTGATGTAAGTTTTATTGTCCCTGTGGTTCGATTGGGAGTAACTACTGCTCCAAAAGGAACACCTTGGCATTCATGGGCCGTAGTTGCATGCGGGGGAATGTCTATTGGCCACAAAGGAATGTTATATGCAGCAAAAGCGTTAAGCATGACTATGGTTGATTTATTTACAGATAAAGCACTTTTAGACTTGGTAAAGCAAGAATTTAAAGAACGTAAAGGATCTTATCGATATGAAGGGTTATTACCTCCAGGACCACCTCCTGTTGGACAAGAATAAATGGAATATATAATAAAAGTATTGCGGGTTAGGTCATCCAATGGCGTTCCCGCATTTCTTTTTTTACCTTCCCAGATAAATACACTACCGCAATCATATTAGGAATACTCATCAGGGCAAAAGAAAGATCTATTATTCCAACAACAATTTCTACGGTAACTAATGCTGAAAAAATAATACTACCAATATAAAAGTAGTTATACAAATACCCCCATTTTGGCCGAGTAAGGAATCCAAAGCACTTTACTCCATAATAAGAGTATGTAAAAAGAGTAGAAATTCCAAAAACAAATACCATGAGCAATAATAATATATCCCCAAAACCAAAAAAAGCACGTCTAAAAGCTTCGAGAGTAAGCACAATACCATTCAACCCTTCAACGGTATAGGCTCCAGTAATAATTACAATCAATCCGGTGATGGTACAAACTAAACCTGTATCAAGTAATGGGCCTAACATAGCGACAAGACCCTCATCAGTTCCTAATTTACTTTGTGATTGTCCGTGGTACATAGGCGCATTTCCAACGCCACTTTCATTTGAAAAAACTGCACGACGTACACCTAAAATAACTAACCCCCAAAACCCCCCAGCTACAGCCGTTTTTAAATTAAATGCTTCGGTTAAGATCAGTTTAAAAGAAGGCAGTATCGCCTCAAAATGGGTAAAAAGAATATATCCTCCCAAAACCATATACAATAATACCATTAAAGGGACCAAATTCGATGTGACACGCACTATGGTTTGTAACCCTCCAAAAATAACAAAAGCACTAGCCAAAGAGAGGCCTATCCCTATTAGAAACTTCCATTGAAAAGTAGAAAAATTTCCCATTTCTTCTGGCCGAATCACATCCATAAAAGTTTGAGTAAGTTGATTTGCAGTAAATGCAGGAAGGACTCCAAATAATCCTGCAATTGAAAACCAAATTGCCAAGGGCTTCCCCCATTTCTGAATACCTAAATGCATATAATACATAGGGCCCCCTATGGGTGAGCCATCAGAGTCAATAGTGCGAAGTTGAACCGCTAATGAACAAGAGTAAAATTTAATAATCATTCCTAGTAATGCGGTAAGCCACATCCAAACAAGTACTCCTGGACCTCCCATATGAATGGCAATGGCAACGCCAGAAATATTTCCTAAACCCACCGTTGCTGCCAATACAGCTGAAAGAGCTTGAAATCTAGAAATACCAAGTTGGCTGTCTTTTGTTTGAAGAAGTTGAAATCCCTTTTTTATTTTGAACAATGGAACCCCTTTACTGTGAAAGAGCAAATAAACTCCTCCACCAATGACAACAAATAACATCATCCACTCTAGAGGGCGAATCATGTTTTGAAGAAGTATTTCTAGCGAATATATCCAATTGCTCACACCGAAAAATAGGTATTAAATTTTGTTTTGATTTAAAAAAAATGAAACTTTATAAAAAAACTATCAAGATGCAATCAAGAAGAGAATGGCTTCAATCCTCGATTGGCTTAGGAGGATTACTATTGACAGCTCCTCAATGGCTAAGTGCTAAAGAAATAAAGGCTTTTCATCCCCGCCCATTGGTAGATGAAATTAGATTAAGTTCAAATGAAAATCCCTATGGGCCTTCTCAAAAGGTGAGAGAACGAGTACAACGTTCTTTTTCTGAGGCTTGCCGCTATCCCTACGCCTACTCCGATGCACTTGCTGAAAAATTAGCCGTAGTACACGGGGTCACTCCAGAATCGATTATAGTTACTGGTGGGTCAACGGAAGGATTAAAAATTACGGGGTTGACTTTTGCTAATAGCGGAGGAGAAATTATTGCAGCCGCGCCTACTTTTTTAGCCATGATGGATTATGCAAAACAATGGGGTGCAACAATAAATTGGGTTCCTGTGGGTCAAGATATGGGTTACGATCTAGAAGAAATTGAAAAGCGAATTTCCTCGAAAACGAAACTTATTTTTTTATGTAATCCCAATAATCCAACAGGCACCTTGGTACCCGCAAAAAAACTAATAGACTTTTGTGAAGTAGCTGCCAAAAAGACTCTTGTTTTTTCTGATGAAGCCTATTATGATTATATTGAAGAACCAAATTATCCAAGCCTAATAGATGCTGTTAAACGGGGTGAGAATGTAATTGTATCTAAAACCTTTTCAAAAGTATATGGAATGGCGGGTATGCGTGTTGGCTACTTAATTGCACCACCTGCTTTAGCCGCTGAAATTAGAAAAAACGTGGTTGCAATGAGTAATGTATTGGCTGTCGAAGCGGCTAAAGAAGCCTTAGAGGATCATGAATTTTATCATTTTTCTTTAGACAAAAACAAGGAAGCTAAATCTCAGATCTATCAACTTTTAGATCATTTAGGGCTCTATTATGTTCCTACTCACACCAATTTTGTTTTTTTTCGCTCCGGGAGAGATATACGAGAGTTGGGTCCTGCCATGCTTCAAAAAGGCGTTCGAATTGGCCGCCCATTTCCTCCTTTTTATGATTGGTGTAGAGTGAGCACCGGAACGTTAGAAGAAGTTGAAGTATTCCAAAAAGGAATGTTGGAGATTTATAACGGCTAGTTATTTTTCTTTGACAATGATGTATGTTGCCTTTACTCCTGTGGCTAAATTCCATCGGTTAGCCCCAACTAATTTTCCTTCATCATCAAACACCCTAATTTCAGCTGTATTGGGGCCGGATGTACCTTGGTTTAAAGCAACAAAATCAATTTTATTAAACCCCATAATTAAATTAATAGAAATGGTTTTAAAACGTTCTTCCAAAACAACTCGAGGCACCACTTCTTCGTCATTTAACAGAATACGTATGAGATCTCCATCTGGAGATTCATGATCGCGAACAGCTATTTGAACAAATTTTCCATTATTTCGAAAATCGCCCAAATACTGATCGACCCTAAAATTATTCGGGTTTTTTTCTCTTTCTGGCTGGCGATTTATTTTATTGAGATACTGAAGTCCAGGATCTAAAAACTGTTCATTTTCTCCAAAAGAAATTGGAGGTGAATTCAAGTCATTTTTAGAATCTTTAAATTCAATGCTAGGATTAAAAAAATCTTCTGACAAAAACCCTTTTTTGGGTTCAGGTTGTAACAAACTTGGGCTATTATTTTCTGGGGGAGGAAGGGTAAACTTTGATTTTTGATTAGATTCCACAGGAAATTGACCCCAAACCCAAGTGGATTGCAATACAAAAATGAAAAGAATTATCCTTAAAAGTTTCATTGACAAACTTTAAAAACTAAGCAAACGTAGTTGGAATTAAGTTGAATCTCAAAGGATTTAACAACAATTTAATGTACAATCAGTTTTTTGTTACCTTTAAACAAACCAATTGAATTTAATTATGGAAATAGCAACGCTAGACTGGCTCATCATTTTTTTATTTTTTGGAATTTCATTAGGGGTTGGGATTTATGTGTCTAAAGCCTCGGGTGAAAGCGCCAATGCCTTTTTCCTTTCTGGGCGAAGTATGCCCTGGTGGATGTTAGGGCTGTCAATGGTGGCGACCACCTTTTCAACCGATACGCCCAACTTGGTCACTGATTTGGTTCGGACTAATGGAGTGTCAGGCAATTGGGTTTGGTGGGCTTTCTTAATTACGGGTTTACTCACTGTTTTTGTCTATGCTAAATTGTGGCGAAAATCTAACGTAAATACTGATTTAGAATTCTATGAATTACGTTATGGGGGAAAACCAGCAAGTTTTTTGCGCAAGTTTAGGGCCATTTACTTAGGAATTGTTTTTAATGTAATTACCATGTCTGCAGTTACATTAGCTGCTATAAAAATTGGAGGTATAATGCTTGGTTTAGAGCCTTGGCAAACAGTTATCACAGCTGGGTTGGTTACTGTAACATTTAGTGCCATTGGCGGATTTAAAGGTGTGGTATACACGGACATGATTCTCTTTTTTGTTGCAATGGGAGGCTCTGTAGGAGCTGCTTATTATTTGGTTAATTTACCCGAAGTAGGAGGGATAGCGCAACTGATTGCTCATGAAAATGTGAGTGATAAAATTTCAATTCTCCCTGATTTCACAAATCGGGAGGCCTTAATTACGTTATTAATTATCCCTTTGGCAGTTCAATGGTGGAGTTCTTGGTATCCAGGAGCAGAACCTGGCGGAGGAGGCTATATCGCGCAGCGTATGTTGGCTGCGAAAGACGAAAATCACGCAATTGGGGCAACCTTTTTCTTTAATATTATGCATTACGCTCTTCGTCCGTGGCCTTGGATTTTGGTCGCTTTAGCTTCCTTAGTTGTTTTCCCAGATCTAAACAGTTTACAACAGGCGTTTCCTAGTATTACTGCTGATAAGCTTGGACATGATTTAGCTTATCCTGCAATGCTCACAAAATTACCAACAGGGTTATTGGGACTCGTAATGGCGTCATTAATTTCAGCTTATATGAGTACTATTTCAACTCAATTAAATTGGGGGTCATCGTATATCGTATATGATTTTTATTTACGTCAAATTAACCCTGAAGCCTCTCAAAAACGTCTTGTGGCAGTAGGACGTATTTCTACTGTACTCTTAATGGTTTTAAGTACTTTACTTGCCTTGTTATTGCAAAATGCTGTACAATTATTCAATTTATTGTTGGTTTTTGGCGCAGGAACTGGACTCATATTTATCCTTCGTTGGTTTTGGTGGCGAATCAATGCCTGGAGTGAAATTGTTGCCATGTTTGTTTCGGGCATAATTTCGTTACTTTTAGCGATACCGAGTTTTGGTATTAAAGAGGCTCTATTTGGAACAGATGCCTTGCTTCCTAGTTGGGCAGAATTTCCTATGGTTGTCCTTATGACTACTCTATTTTGGGTTTTAGCTACGCTGTTTACACCTGCAGAAAAGCCAGAGGTACTGCATTCTTTTTATAAAAAAATACAACCTGGCGGTCCAGGATGGAAAAAGGTGGTGGACAATGCAAAAGCAAATGGAGTTGAATTAGAAAATAATCAACAAGGCTGGAGTGTCCCCTCAGGGATAGTTGCAATGCTTTTAGGGTGTACATTGATTTACAGCTGTATGTTTGCTACCGGATATTTTATTTATGGCAATTATAGTTGGGCATTAACACTTTTTATTGTTGTTGTGGTTTCAGCCTATTTTTTAATTAAAACTTGGAAAAAAATTAAAGTCAATTTACTGTAAGCTTAACCCAGAATAATACCAGCTATTGTTGCCGACATAAGGGAAACAATTGATCCTGCAATCATAGCTTTAAAGCCTAGTTCGGTAAGTGTTTTTCTAATCTTTGGGGCAATTATTCCAATACCACCTACCTGTATCCCAATTGATGCAAAATTTGCAAATCCGCAAAGCATATAGGTTGCCATAATAACTGACTTTTGATAACTAAAGTGCAATGCGCTTGTTGCATCTTTTAAATCCACCAACTGGGTATATCCTACAAATTCACTGGCTACAATTTTAATTCCTAGCAATTGACCCATTAACGCCATATCTTCTTTTGCTACACCTACAAGCCACATTAAAGGAGCAAATAGGTATCCTAAAATAAACTCAATGGTAAACGCTTCATAGGGGGTATTTTGAGCAATCCATAGATTGAGGCCTAAAAGATCACCCATACCAGAAAAGATGCTATTGGCTAAGGCAATTAACGCAATAAAGACTAATAGCATTGCGGCAACATTTACAGCCATACGAATGCCTTCTCCAGTTCCAATTGAAATGGCAGAAAGGAAATTCTCACCAATTTTATCATGAGAAATTTCAATTTCAGTTTTAATTTCTTCTGTTTGTGGATACATAATTTTCGCAATCACAACAGCTCCAGGAGCCGCCATAACAGAAGCAGCTAATAAGCTTTTGGCAAACTCTAACCGTTGAACAGGGTCATCCCCTCCTAAAAAGCCAATATAGGCCCCTAGGACACTTCCTGCTACAGTTGCCATTCCCCCCACCATAACAAGAAAAAGTTCAGACCGATTCATTTTTTCTAAGTAGGCCTTAATTAAAAGTGGGGCTTCGGTTTGGCCTAAAAAAATATTTCCAGCCACAGAAAGGCTTTCTGAACCTGAAATACGAAAGAGTTTGGTTAGCCCCCAAGCCAAAAATCCAACAACCTTTTGAATAATTCCAAAATAGTAGAGTATAGAACTCAAAGCAGAAAAAAAGATAATTACGGGAAGCGCTTGAAAGACAAAAATGAAACCATAGGTTTCAATATTTCCAAATTCACCTAATAGCATTTGTGTTCCCGCTCCAGTATACTCTAAAATTTTTATGAAAAAATTACCTAATGTCTCAAAACCTCTTTTAATTAAGTCAATTTTTAAGACACCAATGGCAATTATAATTTGAATAAGTAAGCCTAGGCCTACAGTTTTCCATGCAATTTGTTTTTTATTGTTGCTTAAGACATAGGCAATGCCTATGAGCACAAACATACCCAACGCACCTCGCATCAAGGAAACTAATGAAATTCCAGCGTTTGGAATTAACTCCATAGTATAAATTTTCAACTGAAGCTAAAGATAAGAAAAGACTTATCTTTATCGCAAAACCTATTTTAACATGAAAAATTATTTGTTACTTTTTTCTGTTTTCTTTTTTTCACATTGTGAAAATCAAACATCTTCAACAAATAATGAAGAAGAAGAAAGTGCAGTAGAAATTAATGAAACCTCTGAGCCTAAACCACTTACATTAGTTTGGGCAGATGAATTTGATAGTAATGAACTCAACTTAGAAAATTGGAGTTTTGAAATTGGGGATGGGT
>JALRBW010000043.1 GCA_023257625.1 Flavobacteriaceae bacterium
GTTGAAGTCATTATTGCATTTGAAACAATACCACTTAATGAAATAGTGGGTGTAGCTGCCATAGCTTCTGAGAAGGTTGCTGTAATGGTTACCAAATCTGAATTTGATACAATATTGTCATCATCTGTGTCCGTTAAGGTTAAATTTAATGTAGAAGTATCAATATAAAAACCAGATAAAGTAGTAGGATAACCACTTGAACCCATTGTCCAAATATTAACAAAATCCCAACCAGAAAAACTTGATACTTGTTTTAATTCACTATCAGTTTTACCTAACCCATTGAAAGTCGCACTAGAGTCTCTTAATTCACCATACCCATTATTTATTTTAGAAGTATTCCAGTAATTCGTATTATTTATAGTACTATTTGATTGTACATATCCTACGATCCCTCCAATACTAGTATTATTTCCACTATATAAACTTACTGTACTATTAGAGTATGAATAAGAAACTACACTATTATTTGGATCTCCTGCTTGTTGTCCGATCAATCCGCCTATCTGAGATAACCCTTGTACTAATCCGTTTGTATAACAATCAGTAATCCTTCCTTGATTAGTACCTACTAAACCACCTACTACATTACTATTTGTTTGAATAACAGTTGAAGTAGAAAATGATTTATTAATTGACCCACCTAGATTTTGTCCTATTAATCCACCTAAAGTTCCATTTGATGAGACGACAGTCCCAGATGAACTTGAATTATTTACTTGTCCAAGGTATTTATAACCTATCAATGCGCCTGTTTTTAAACCAGTGGTCGTAATTGTAACATTAATTAGATGGACGTTTTCTATTGTATTATTATATATAGAGCCAAATAAACCATTCAGATTTTTTGTGTTATTTATATATAGATTTGAAATTGAATAATTATATCCATCGTATGTACCCGCAAAAGGGTTTGTCGTATCTGAGTTATTCGTACTACTTCTTCCCCCAATAGGTAACCATCCTTCAGACCAATTCGATGTATCAGAAGCATCAACATTATTAATTTGCTTGAAATATTTACCACTAAATGTAGTTCCATTATATACTTGCTCAGATATCCAATACAATTCAGATAAAGTTCCAATTAAATATGGATCAGATGAAATTCCTGTACCTGAAGGCCTTGTCGAAGATTGTGAAAATAAATAAGCACATAAGAATAAGAAAAATAAATTATAATTTAACAATCGATTCATATAATTTATTTTTTCTATTCTTATTCTAAAGAATAAGAGTATTCAAAGTTACTTAATAATTTTCATTATAAATTATTTTAACCTTAAAAGCTTATACTTTTATTGCTTTAACAATTCTTATTTTAAGAAAAAATTAAATTTCTCCTCTTTTTAATAATTCCACTGCATGATTTGCCGCTCTCGCAGAAAGTGCCATAAAAGTTAAGGATGGATTTTGGGTAGATGTTGAAGTCATACAAGCCCCGTCAGTAACAAATACATTAGTACAATTATGCATTTGATTCCATTTGTTTAAAAGTGAAGTTTTAGGATCATTCCCCATGCGTACACCTCCCATTTCATGAATGTCATTCCCAGGGCGCCGATGGTTATCATTGGTTTTAATATTGACAAACCCCGCTTTGGTGTACATTTCAGAAAAAGAATCAAAAAAATCCTGAATCATTTTTTCATCATTATCGTCATAATCTATATCAATATTGAGCAAAGGAATCCCCCATTGATCAGTATTTTCTGGGTCAAGTGACACTTGATTAGAACTTTTAGGGATTGTTTCCCCCATCATATGAGAATTTACCCGCCAAATACCGTTTTCTTTAGTTTGTAATAGTTGGCTTTTTAGGGAGTGACCAAACCCACTTCGATCAGTTTCACGCATGGGAGAAGCTCCAAATCCAGCAGCATAGCCGCGAAGAAAATCTGTTTCTTGACGGTATACGTTTCTAAAACGAGGTACATAATGGGAAGTCGGTTTAGCCCCTTCTGTAGTGAGATATGGAAAACCGTGGTATTCTGCTTGAATTGTTCCTCGGTAATTGTGAAAAGCAATGTATTTCCCTAAAAGCCCATTGTCATTACCTAATCCATTAGGAAATCGATTTGATTTAGAATTTAATAAAATTAGATTGGTATTTAAGGTTGCTGCGGTTATAAAAATAACTTTTGCAAAAAAATCTTGACTTTCCTGGGTAATTGCATTAATAACACGAACTCCTATTGCTTTTTGAGATGATTCATCGTATAAAATAGAATGAACAATACGCTCGGTTTTTAATGTTAAATTTCCTGTTTTAAGAGCCCAAGGAATTAGTGTTGAATTTACATTAAAATAGCCTCCAAGTGGGCAACCACGTTGACAAATTCTTCGACTCATACAAAGCCCTCTTCCCTGTTCTACAAAAATGGGCTTTGATTCAGTAAGATGGGCACAGCGTCCATAAATTACATGACGATCAGCATAGTGTTTTTTGACTTGCTCACTAAAATATTCTTCAACCGCATTGGATTCCCATGGCTTTAAAAATTCACCGTCGGGCAAAATATCAAGTCCATCTTTGTTACCACTTACTCCAATAAAACGTTCTACATAACTGTACCAGTTTGCTATATCGTTATAACCAATGGGCCAAGGCACTGCAAATCCGTCCCGTTGAGGTCCTTCAAAGTCAAAGGAACTCCATCGCTGTACCTGACGAGCCCACATAATTGACTTTCCTCCTACTTGGTAACCACGAATCCAATCAAATGGCTTGACTTGATTATAAGGGTGCTCCTTGTCTTTAACAAAGAAATGTTTGGCATCCTCTCGAAAGGCATAACAGCGGCTAGCTATAGGATTTTCTTCAATTTCTTTGGAGGTCAATTGGCCTCTATGGGGAAATTCCCAAGGCTGTAGGTTTGTAGTAGGATAATCTTTTAAGTGCTCTACATTGGGACCACGTTCTATTAAGAGAGTGTTTACTCCTTTTTCAGTAAATTCTTTAGCCGCCCAACCGCCAGCCATTCCAGCTCCAATTACTATCGCATCAAAAGTATTTGCTTTCATTTCTTATCTTCTTAAACAGCTACTTTACCCATAAATCTGCCAGGTATAAATTCAAATTTTAAATATTGAGTCATATAGGCTTCAGTAGTTTCAAAATGCAATAATGAATACTTTTTAATGACATTTAAAAAATCACGTATTATGGTATCTTGTTCGAATTGATTAGATAGAAAGTCCATTTGCTCTTGATCAGTTAACTCAATAAAGTTTATGATTTGTGTGGGTGACAATGCCCATTGAAAGGCTTCAAATCCTCCAACAAAAGTTGCAATTTGTTTTGCGTCACTACAATCATTTATCATGGTTAATACAAAATGTTGTCTACTCTCAGGAGCAGGAAAGCTTTGGAGGTCATCGGGTAATAACACAAGGCTTATATGTCCTATTAAAGCTTGCTCTTTTTTATTCATTAAAGGGAGATTAGAATAAATGGGAACTCCAATTTCTTGACAAGCAAAGGGCAAAAATAATGTACCTCCTGTTAGGTATCCCAAGTTTTGAATTGCCGTTCTTCTATTCATTTAAAATTTATGATTGTAATCATACAATATACTAAATGTATAATATTTTCAGTATATTAAAAGCGACATCTTTTAGTCAATAAAAATTGTTGTCATATTTAAAAATGAACTTTGCAATTAATTATTTCAAAAGGCTTTGTATAATCATCAGTTTTTTAATCATAGGATGTAATTATGATAATGAAGAAAACGGTGTTGAAACTAAACTTGAAATTGATTCAGGAATAAGCAAATTTGCTGATCAAGACCCTTCAAATGATGTTTTTATGCAAGGTTTCTGGTGGGATAGTTATAAAGATTTGAAATTAAGAAACTACGCTTCTTATTTTGAATTTATTGGCGATCAAATTATAACACTTTCAAATGCTAATATTGACTTGATTTGGTTTCCTCCGCCAAGTGAAGGAGAAGGAATGGGATATCATCCTAGAAAGTTATTTGATTTTAATTCATCCCATGGTTCAAGTAATGAATTAAAAAAACTACTTGAAAAAATTCAATCCCGAAAAATGCACGCGATGGCAGATTTAGTATTTAATCATCGTGTTGGCACATCTACTTGGACTGATTTTACAGACCCTTATTGGTCCTGTGAAAGTATTTGTATAAATGATGAGGGCTTTACAGACCCAAACGCCTTTGGAGTAAAGCCTTGTGGTGACATAGATGAAGGATTTGGATGGGATGGCGCACGAGATTTAAATCATCAAAGTCAAGAAGTACAAAAAGGATTAAAAGAATATTTGGTTCAATTGAAAGATCTCGGATTTGATTCTTGGAGATATGATTTTACGAAAGGATTTCCAGCAAAATATGTTGGAGAATACAATTATTCAAACTCCTATTATTATAGTGTTGGGGAATATTGGGATATTGATTTACCTAAAATTTTAAATTGGATAAATGCTACAAGTAAAAGTTTAGAGGGTCAAGTGAATACACCTTCGTCTTCTTTTGATTTTCCTTTAAAATATAATTTGAAAGAAGCCATTGTAAATAAAAATTATGATAAACTGAATTCTGCTAGTTCCATAATTGAAAATCAAAATTTTAAAAAATTTGCTGTAACTTTTTTAGATAATCATGATACTGGATGTATCAATAGATCTGATTGTGACAATTTATTTTCAAAAAATAATTCTGAAATAATAAAAGGATATGCTTATCTACTAACACATCCTGGAATTCCCATGATATGGATCTATCATTATTTGTTTAATGATCCATCAGGTAAATTAAAAAAAGATATAAATGATTTAATTTTAATAAGAAAAGAAAAGAAAATAAAGTCAAACAGTGAAGTACAAATTATTGAAATAAAAAATGGAAATTCAGGGTACTACATTGCTGAAATTGATGAAAAACTTTTGATCAAAATTGGAGATGGTCCCTATCAAGCAAATTCAAATTGGAGGATGATAAAATCTGGTGAAGGTTTTGTAATTTGGGAAAAATGATAAATTTGATATAGCAACTATTCGGTTTTAAAAAAAATGATCATGAAATATTTTTTGATATCGATTCTTTTAATTTCTAGCTACTCAACATTGGCGCAAGAAAATGAAACTATAGTTAAAGAAAAGGTTGACGTAAAAGAAAAGCGTCAAAAGAGAAATAAAAGTCGGCAAATTAACTACAATGCAACTTCAACATGGGATGCCATTAGACCTCTTATTGGAGCCGGAGCCATAATGAGAGACAACAAAGTTTTATTTAATACAGGAGCATTATTTGCTAGTGGTAGTAATTATGTATTATGGGTTGTAAATGGTGTAATTGTAGGAGAGGAAATTCCAAATAATTTAAATATTTACGAAATTTCCAAAGTAAATGTATTGAGATCTCCTATTGATACCGAAAAATATGGCTTTAGAGGTTCTGCAGGTGTTATTGAAATCACACTCAAAGAATAATGTATATTTTGAAATGATTTTACTTAATTTAAAAATGAAAGGCACCCTTTTATTAATCATTCTTTTTTTGATTTTACAAAGCTGTAATAATAAAAATGAAATGAATCCTGATTTAAAAGAAATACAGGGTAGATACCTTTTTTTGGAATACTATTTTAAATCACCTGATGGAAGTGGATACGCTGTAGATGCAAAAGGAAATAAAACATATTGGATTTTTCGTAATGATTCTATTTATGAAGAATATTATATTGTAAAGAAAAATATTTCTAACGTGAAATTTGACTTCGTAAACAAATTGAAAAAGGCAGATAATTCAAGATATTTTTTCGACACTATACCTTCCACATTTTCCATAGCAAAAGACACTTTGAGAATAGAAAATCAATCTTTTCGATATACACTTTATAAGGAAAATGATTTATAAATATAAATTAAAACGTAGATCCTATTAATAGTGGATTTGAATTTTTAGAATTAAAATTATTCAATTCTTCAAAACTAACTCCTGTCTTCCAAACATAAACCCTTTTTAAATTTTTAAATTGACTCAAATCTTCAAAACATTTGTCAGTAATTTTAGTACCAATAAGATTTAAGACTTCAAGATTTTCTAATTCTTTAAAAGCTAAAATATTAGTATCCTGAACATTATTATAATTTAATTTAAGTTGAACTAAATTTTTAAATCGATTTAATGAGTTAAAATCAAAGTCTTTTAAAGTAACATTTGAAAAATCAAAATACACAATATGTTCCTTTATCAAATCTAGTTCATCTAATTCCTTATTTGTTAATCCCTGCTTTAGGACTCTAACAGAAATAAAAGATTGTTGATTGGTTAAAAACTTAATTTCGAAAATATTTTCATCTAAATTTTTAATTAAACTTTTATCTAAATTGGGCAAAATGAGCCTTTGATCCCACTGTTTGGGTTCTAAATTAATTGCATATAGATATTTAAGAACATCTTTTGTTTGTTCATCAAACTCTATTGAAGATAGTGGGAAATCTGATTTATCTAGATTCTTAATCCACCAAAATATTAGATTAATCTCATCATAGGAAACAATCTCTCCATCTGGAGGCATAAATTTTATGTTTTTTGTAGGTAAAGTAATTCTTTCTAACAGTAAACTTTCTCTTGGGTTTAAATTATTTAATGGATTTCCTGAACCTCCTCCCCTTTTTATACTTTCAAAAGTCGTCATATCGAAATCACCTCTTTTTATTTCAGCATTATGACATGAGACACATTTTGAATCAAAAATTGGTTTAATTAAATCTTTGAATAAAGACAAAGAATCTAAATTGTCATTATTTGCCTTTATAATAAAATCCTTATTATGAGTTACTTTATTAATAGGAGAAAATTCAGTTAAGTAGTCCTCTCCATGGGTCAAGTTTCCTCCAAAATGGCCTGTTATTGTTAAGACAATAAAAAGGGAACTATTTGTTAAAAGTCTAATACCCGTTTTGAGTTTGAATAAATTTTGAATTGAATCATTAGTTAGTAACCATGAGATCAAGGAAACACCTACTACAATAAATCCGAATACTTTATGGTATAATAAGTTTTCTTCTATATAATGGCCCTTTGATGAAATTAACAAACCTGTAATAGATGCAAAAACAGAAGAAATGAAACAAAAAAACCAACTTACTTTAAGTACATTTTTATTTAGTTTTTGCTTTATTAAAAAAAAAGAAAGCTCTACTAATAAAATTAGTATCATAAACCCAATAGGTAAGTGAACTATTATGGGGTGGAACCTTCCAAAAAATAAATTAAAATCCAATTTTTAAACTCGTATTAGTTTCATTGGGTAAGTATTTTTTGAATTCCATTGGGGGATGTATAAATTCTTATCCTGATCTATACAAATATCATGAGGGTTCAAAAATGATTTTTTATCTGAAACGGGGGGAACTAATTTTTGATTCAAATACTCGGGTGAACTTCCGCCAGGTAAAGAGACAACTTTATATTCTTGATCTAAAACAGCAAGCATTCCGTCATAATTATCCCAACTATTTGTTATGATTACTGAAAAATATAAATTGTTACCATCCAAAATAGGTCTACAAATCCAACATCCTGGCAATTCATATTTTTCAATGAATTTACCATCTAATGTGAAGCGTTTAAATTCATTTTTTGTTCTAGAAGTAATTAAAAGAGTAGGGTTTTCCCCTCTTTGATCTAAAGTTATTCCATGGCAACATTCAAAAGTTGAATCCGTGTCGCCACGTCCACCAAAATGATTAATATACTTGCCCTTTTCATCAAATTGAATAATAAAATCTTTCCCATATCCATCACACACATAAATATCACCATTTGGAGTAACAACAGTTTCAGTTGGTTTAAAATCATCTGGGCTTTTGTATTCATTTAAAAATTGAGGCCATTCAATTTGTAAAATTATATTCCCTTTTTTATCTGTTTTATAAATTGTGTGAGTTGCATAATCTGTAATGTATAAAAACTCTTCACCTCCTTCGTCTGACAGAGTAAGACCATGGGTTCCATTATTACCAATAGACCATGAATCTATAATTTTACCTTGTTGATTATATTTTAGAATATTGTTTTTGTTATGGTTTGTAGTCATAAATAAATTATGATCCTTATCCAAAACCATTTCATGACAATCATTTACAGGATACTGGCTGTTTACTCCCCAATTTTTATCAATTTTATATTTAAATTCTCCATGACCAATAGTAGTATCATCATTTTTCAAGCCCTTATGGATATAAAATGTCTTAGGAATAAATAACGTAGCTGTGCCTAAGGCAACAGTTTTTGATACAAATTGTCTTCTTGATTCTTGATTTGATTTTTTCATGATAATATTTCATTTACAACGTGGCCATGCACATCAGTTAAACGATAACGGCGCCCTTGATGCTTAAACGTTAGTCTTTCATGATCAATTCCAAGCAAATGTAATAGTGTCGCTTGAAAATCATGAACATGAACAGGTCTTTCAGCTATGTTATATCCGAATTCATCTGTTGCTCCAATAGTAATTCCCTTTTTTACTCCTGCTCCAGCCATAAAAATAGTATAACATTTTGGATGATGATCTCTTCCATAGTTTGGGTTTGTTATTCTTCCCTGTGTGTAATTAGTTCTTCCAAATTCACCACCCCAAATTACTAATGTATCTTCTAAAAGACCTCTTTGTTTTAAATCACGAATTAATGCAGCTGTTGGCTGATCAGTTTCTCTACATTGTACTTTAATTTCACTATTAAGAGATCCGTGTTGATCCCATCCTTGGTGGTACAATTGAATAAATTTAACATCTTTTTCTGCGAGTTTTCTAGCCAGTAAACAGTTTGCTGCAAAAGTACCTGGAGTTCTACTATCCTCTCCATACATATCAAAAATATAATCTGGTTCATCTGATACGTCCATCACTTCAGGAACTGAGGTTTGCATTCTGAAAGCCATTTCATATTGTGACATTTTAGACAAGATTTCGGGGTCTCCTAAATCTCTATAGTTTATGTCTTCTAATTTTCTTAGATATTCCAGTTGGTCTTTTCTTGATTCATAATTAACACCTGGAGGATTTTCTAAGTACAAAACAGCGTCTTTTCCTGATCTAAATTGAACACCTTGATGTTTAGATGGTAAAAAACCATTACCCCATGAACGAGCATAGAGCGGTTGTCCATTCTTGTTTTTTGTTAATAAAACAACAAACTCTGGTAAATTTTTGTTATCTGTACCTAATCCATAACTTACCCATGAACCAATTGAAGGTCTTCCAGGTAAATTTGATCCTGTTTGAAGAAAAGTTACTGCGGGGTCATGGTTAATTTCACTTGTATGCATTGATTTGATGAAACATAATTCATCAACAATTTTTGATGTATAGGGCATTAAATCACTCATCCAAGCACCACTCTCGCCGTGTTGCTTAAAGTTAAATATTGAGCCTACCATTGGAAACGTAGCTTGACCAGCTGTCATCCCAGTTAAACGCTGTTCCCCTCTAACACTTAGCGGTAATTCTTCACCCGTTAATTTATTAAGCGTTGGCTTATAATCAAAAATGTCAATTTGTGAGGGGGCTCCACTTTGAAATAAATAGATTATTCGCTTTGCTTTTGGCATAAAGTGAGGTAACCCTAAACCATTACCTATCGAATTAATATTGCCATATAGAGGGTTTGAAGTCATTAATGACCCAAAGGTCAAAGCACCCATTCCTAAAGAGGTTTTGGTTAGAAAATCTCTTCTTGTATATTTTTTATTATGATCAGGTGAATTACAATTCATATCATCTTTTTAAATAAACTTCATCGTGATTTAGCATTGTGTTTGCAACTAAAGATAATGCTGCAGTTTTTAATTTATTCAATTTTGGATTAGGCTTTTTTCTTCCGTTTTTAAATATGTCATCTGCAAGCCTTGGATTATTTTTAAATTTTTCTAACTGTGTGTCATAAAAATTTTTCAATAGAGATAATTCAGAATCATTTGGTTCACGTGAGGTACAAAGCATAAATCCATGTTTAATTGATTCTTCAATTGAATTTGGGGCTTCTAATTGAATACGTTCCGCCAATACTCTTGAAGCTTCAAAAAACTGAGGGTCATTTAATAAAACTAAGGCCTGCAATGGAGTATTGGTAATTTCTCTTTTTACCGTACAAACTTCTCTTGATGGGGCATCAAAAACTGACATTGAGGGAGGAGGTGAAGTTCTTCTGATGAAAGTATACATACTTCTTCGATATAAGTCTTCGTCTTCTTCTGAAACTTTATATTCCATTAATTTTATAGAAAAGTTAGACTTTTCTCTCCATAGACCTTCAGGTTGATAAGGTTTTACACTATTTCCTCCAATCTTTTTAACCAATAATCCGCTAGCCATTAACGCATTGTCTCGAATCATTTCAGCCGGTAGTCTATAACTATTACTTCTCCACAAATAAATATTATTGGGATCAATTTGAACATATTCTTCAATGGGTTTAGAACTCTGCTTGTACGTTTTAGAAGTTACCATCAACTTTAGAAGCTTTTTTATATCCCAATTTTGATCTATTAAATACAAAGCAAGAAAATCTAATAATTCTGGGTGAGAAGGCAACATTCCCTGTACCCCAAAATCATCAGGAGTAGAAACAATTCCTTTACCAAAAATCATTTGCCAATACCTATTTACTGTAACGCGTGCAGTCAATGGGTTCTTTTCATCAAATAACCATTTTGATAATCCTAATCTATTTTTAGGTAAGTCATCAGATAATTTTGGTAATTTATTGGGTACGTTTTCACTTACTTCATAGCTTTTTTCAGAATACAAACCTCTATTGTATGCAAATGATTTTCTTGGCTTATCCATATCCTCCATGATCATAATTTCCATAACGTCAGACACTTCATTAAGCCATTGATCACGTAAATCTTTAATTTGATTTTTAAGAGATTGGTATTCCTTATTCTCGTGCACCAAAAAATCTACTTTGTCTTTATTGTCAATATTTTTCTGACCTTTTTGATAGGAATTATAAAGTGAATATATTTCAAAATCAGAAAGGGATTTGTCAAAAATGAATAATTCATCCATTTTACCTTTATAGATGCGATTGTCTCCACTTGAACCATCATTACTTTCGGCTAATTTTAATGATCTTTTTTCATTTCTAATTCCAGAACTACTTACCGGTTTAATGGATTTATAAAGATTATCTACGATGATTTGATTTTCAATCTTATTACCATCTACAAAAATATCTACTCCAGAACTTTTAGCAGTTCCATCATAAGTAAATGCAATATGATACCAATTGTTAATTTTAATGGAATCTAAAGACTTTAAATGAATAGCATTGCCTGGTAAAGAACTAATCAACCTAAAATTGATATAGTTTTTATCATCAAGAAACATATCCCATCCTCTCCAATAATTATTTTTTCCTCCAGTTGTACCAAATATTGTTTGGCTAAAGTCTTTTTTTCTCTTTTCTGTATTTATCCACACAGCCCCTGAAAAAGAATCTGTGAATTCAAAATTGGGTATTTTTTCAAGGTATAAAACATCATCATTATTCCCAAATTGAAAAGCATTACCTATTACACCCTCTGTAATAATGGGAATCTCATTACAAGTAATATTTTTATCATTATCAACAATAAAAGATGTTCTTCTTCCAAAATTACCTTGTACTATGTAACTAATATCAGGACTAGTTTTATTCAGGTTTTTAACGGATTCAAAAGAAACTTTTTGAATTATTGATTTATTCAAAGTTTGAATAGCCTTTGATGAATTCAATTCATCTACATAATCAAAAATCTGAGAAAGTTCTTCCTCTTTTAGTTGAAGCTCTTTTTGCTTTAAATTAATTTTCTTGTCTAACTCATTTATTTTTTCTTCAGTAGTTTCATCTGGCAATAACATTAAAGGACCAAAATCACCATCATCACCTGTCATTCCTAATTCTCTTGTCTGATTGAAAAAGGCGGCCAATTCATAATATTCACGTTGTGAAATAGGGTCAAATTTATGATCGTGACACTTGGCACACATAAGAGTTAACCCCAAAAATGCCGTTCCAACTGTTTCTGTTCTATCAAATACATAGTTTAACCTCCACTCTTCATCAATAACTCCTCCTTCGGCGGTCATTGGAGAATTCCTATTAAATGCAGTGGCAATTACATCTGACTTTGATGAATTAGGCAATAAATCACCAGCTAATTGTTTGGTAACAAATTCATCATAGGGTAAATTTTTCTTAAATGCATCAATAACCCAATCCCTCCATGGCCACATTGTCCTAATACCATCAGCATGAAGTCCGTGAGAGTCAGCATAACGTGATAAGTCAAGCCAGTCCATTGCTAGTCTTTCTGCATTTTCAGTTGAATTTAATAGTTGGTCTACTAATTTATCATAAGCATCAGGACTTGTGTTTTCAATAAAATCATTTACATCTTTAAGAGAAGGTGGAAGGCCTGTCAAATCAAAATAAAGTCTTCTAATTAATTTTTGTTTTGAAGCAGGGGGTGAAAATTCTAAATCATTTTCAATTAATTTATTATGAACAAAATAATCAATTGGATTTTCAAATTCGCTTTTTGGAATATCGTTAACTATTTTAATACTTGGAGATAAAAATGACCAATGATCTTTCCACTCTGCACCTTGTTCAATCCATTTTAAAATGACAGCCTTTTCTTTAGCAGTTAAGGCTAATTTAGATTCTGGGGTAGGCATAATATCATCAGGATCTTCAGATAAAATTCGATGTGCTAATTCACTATTAAACAAGCTACCAGGTACTATTGCTTTAGCGCCACTAGATAATTTAGAAAATGCTATTTTTTCATCATCTAATCGTAAACCCGCCTTTCTTGTTTTTTCATCTGGTCCATGACAATGAAAACAACGGTCTGATAAAATTGGTTTAACATCATAATTGAAATCTATAGTTCTGTCTAATTTATCGATTTCAACCATTACTTCTTCAGGAATTTGAATCGAGCATGAGCTAAGTAAAAGAACAATATAAATGGAGTAATAAAACAGTTTCATAATTTCCTCTCAAACTTTTAATTACCTATCTAAATTCACATTGAATATATAACTGTCATTAGTAAAAATATAAAAATTATTTCGTTCAAACTCTAATATTTTCCTCGAGTTTACAGATATTGGAAGAGGAAGCGTTTCTGATTTTAAAAATTCATTTGTTTTTATATCGAAAGCGGTAAGCAGACCTCCAGGATTAGATGTTGAGTTACCTAATTCATTTACGTAATAACTTGTATTTCCAACATATACTAACTCCGGTGTTGAATTTTCAACGGTATAAAAATCTTCTATAGAGCTTAGTTGAGCAATATCGGGTAAAGGAAACTTATTAAAAGAATTTCCATTATTGATAAAAATAGATGATTCTAGGTCATATAGGTACTTAGTTTCTAAAACCTGATCTTCATTTTTATCAACCAAATCAAATAATGATTCAACATTAGAAAAAGATGAATAGCTCGCGAATTTCTTTTTTATTGAAGGGAGTTGTTGACTTAAATTGTCTTTTGATGTAAACGGAATATACTTTCCAAAGTAATCATAAAAAATCAAGGGATCCAATTGTAAATTTTGATCAAAATCATCCAAATACATAATCACTGGTTTTTCAATACTCGCCGTCCATTTAAAATTTGTTCCTGCGTTACCAGCTACAAAATCCATTTTACCATCTTTATTGAAATCATATTTATAAATAGTATTCCACAATCCATTCGTTTTTTCCAAACCGTATTCATTAGTAGCCTCTTCAAATGAAAGGTTCCCTTTATTTATCAATACACGAATCGGCATCCAATCACCAACCAATAGTAAATCTTCAAGAGTATCACCATTTATATCAATCCATTCAGCATCAGTTACCATACCGTATCTTTTTTGATCAATAACCTTAAAGGAAAGGTTTCCAGAGTTCAATAAAATTAAACTGTAAGGACTTAACCCATAGGATCCTGGGATTGATCGACTTCCAATAAATAAATCATCAAATCCATCACTATTTAAATCTGCTACAGCCACACATGAACCATTCGTATTAGGCAAACGGATCTTTAATTTTTTGAAATTCCCATTTCCATCATTTAAATAAATTCTATCAGTAAGGTTGGCGTCTAATTCCATATATTCACTACCACCACTCACAACGTAAATATCTTTATCACCATCGGCATCAAAATCAAATAAGGCGGCATCAACATCTTCAAAATCTTTATCAATTTGAAAATCATTTTCAGTTGCTAATGAAAAAATTCCCGCTTTAGAACCAAAAAAGAGTCTTGCAGATTGAAATTTTGCTCCACCAATAAAAAAATCTAAATAGCCATCTTGATTGAAATCATGCTGAAGTACGGCAGGGCCTTCATATGAAAGTCTTTCAGGAATTAATCTTTCACGTTCATAATCATAAAATATATTTTCATCATGTTTAATCGGCAAGGCCTTTATATTTTTAAAAATTGAGTTGTTTGATGTCAAACGTATTCCATTGGATAAAGCCTTAGACTTATCTTCTCTTTTAATTACCGAAGTTGTATTAAGGTTTATCTCAGTAATTTTTTGAACCGTTGCATCAGGCCATCGAATTAAAATCGAATCTACTTTAGTTTCTTTTCCAAGACCTATATGAAGATTGTGGCTTGAAGAGGATTGAAATCCTTTTGTAACAACATTTTCTTTAACCCAAACTTGATCATTAGAATAAGCCAATATTTTTGCACCTCTAGTAATTGGAAATTCATCATTACCCTCTAATTTGATTTTTAAATAATTATTTTCATCTGTAGAAATATTTTCCAATACTTCAGCATTTGAATTTAAATTATTAAGAATGATATCTAAATCGCCATCATTATCTAAATCACTATAGGCTGCTCCAGTACTATAATTTGGATTTCCTACATCAAAACGATCAAATTTTAATTTTCCTTGATTTTGAAATAAAACATTGTGAATTTTAAGTGTTGGCATTTTCTCAATAAGTTCTCGTTTTATATTGTCTTGTTGAGAATTATTATATTTCGTGAAATCTACATTGCTTAGGTAATTTATGTAATCTAAATCGTTAGGCCTCTTGTAAATTCCATTAGCAATAAAAATATCAGTTTGACCATCTGAATTAAAATCTTGTAATAAAACACCCCAACTCCAATCTGTAGCAAATGTTTTCGTTTTAAATCCTATTTCTGAAAAAGTACCATCTCCTCTATTCAATTGAAAATTGTTTCTAGAATATTGCTTTTGAAAACCAAATTCACTTTTAATCCTAGAAATCTTATCTGAATCTTCACCACCAGATTTTAATAAAATCATAGGATCATTTGGCATCATATCTGTGGTGAAAATATCTAAAAGACCATCCCCATTCAAATCAGCAACATCTACTCCCATAGTGAAATGCGACATATGGCTTAACGTATTTTGTACAGATTCGGTAAAAGTTTTATCTCCATTATTCAGATATATATAATCATTTTCATGAAAATCATTACCAACATATATATCCAAATACCCGTCGTTATTAATATCAGTAGTTGTTACAGCTAATCCATAACCTAAAGGAGTATCATAGATGTTAGCTTTTTTAGTCACATCTACAAACATTTTCTCCTTTTCATTTAATCTATTTTCATAAAATCGGTCTCCGCTTAAGGAATCGGATTCAAACCTTTTTTCAGCAGTTCCATAACTTCTTACAGTATGAATAGCATGATTTAATAAATACATATCTAAATCACCATCCAAATCATAATCAAAAAATGCTGCTTGAGTAGAAAAGCCTGAAAAATCTAGTCCAAAAGTTTTACTTTTCTCAACAAAGGTTAAATCTCCATTATTAATATATAATTTATTGTAAGCTTTTTGAGAGTAGCTTGCCAATCTAAATAATCTTTATTGTCTTGTTCTCTTTTTTCTTCAAAGTAGCTATAAATATTT
>JALRBW010000068.1 GCA_023257625.1 Flavobacteriaceae bacterium
CACCCCACTATAATGCCTGTATTCGGAAAAAAGTACCTTTCTGCACTCACGAACAATAGGATGTGTATCTGTATATTTATCGATACTACGGTGAAGAATTATTCCACTTTGAATTCCTTTAGGATAAAATTCAATTTCTTTTCCTTTTACTTGATCCGCTATAAGATTCCCAATAGCTAAATCCAAATTCTCTCCTGATAAAAATACATGAGCCAAGAAGTTCATTTCTTAAATAACATTTTATTCAGATATAAATTGAAAGGCTCCATTTGTAATAAATTGAGCTCCTGAATCAAACTCACTTGCATTTAAAATTTCTATGTATTTGGGTGATCTTTTACCAAGTTGAACTTCTACTTTTTTGAATTGATTTTCTGCAATTTTTTTAAGAGCGTAATGGTGCTCATTAATTGTAACTATTGCCTCAGAAGGAAGTGAGGGGACTTCTACTGAATTTGTAATTATATCACATTCAATATACATACCTGGAGCTAACATTTCACGTATATTTTTATCTACTATGTCTCCATGTATTTCTATAGTTCGATCATTGTCATCCAATTGTTTGTTTATTAGGTGTACTTTACCGGTATATTTATTTTCTGTATCACTTTGCATCCAAAATTGAATTTCTTGATTGACAGCAACTTTGGAATAATCCTCCTCAAAAATCTTAATTTCTAAATGTAATTCTTTAGTATTTGTCAAAGTCAAAACCACATCAGCGGGTTTTAAAAAAGCCCCTTTAGTTGCTCTTATTGAAGTTATAAATCCTGATTGATGTGCTCTAATTGGCAGTTTAGTTTTTATGGTTTCAGCAGTTAATTGATCAAAATTGATATCTAATAAAACCAGTTTTTTTTGCAATCCTTGGAAACGAGCATTTTCTATTTTATACGCAGCTCGTTGGGAGTTAAATTCTTTTTCGGAAACTAAACTGTCATCATGTAGGCTTTTGATTCGTTCAAAATTTTCTTTTATAATTCCAAGAGTTTCTTTGCTTTGCAAGTAAGCTTCTTGAATTTCTATATAGGCAGGTCCTGAAACCCAAAAAAGAATATCTCCTTTATTTACTTTTGTTCCAGGTAAAAGATGAATTTCTGACAAGTTTCCCTCTAAATATACACTGACTTCTTCTTGATTTTCTGGAGGTACGGCAAGTGTTCCCACTGCGTGTACCAGACTATTGATTTTGTGATTAATAAGGGGCTCAATTTTTATAGCTTGCGCTTTCAAATTAGAAGGATTTATTAAAATATCTGATGAAGTTTTCTCTTCTTTTTCTACACTAGGGTTTTGATTTTGAGGGGAGGATGGTGTTGAATTTGAACAAGAAATTGTAAAATAGAAAAGAACAAGAAAATGAACAGATAATATTGGTAATTTAAATTTGATTTTCATGGTTATTGGGTTAAATAATTAAGTTCTATAACAAGAGAATTATAGGAATTTACATTTTTTAAATATTCTATTCTGATAGATTTTGCTACTTCAATATAATTTACAAAATCAACCAATCCAATTTCTCCCGTACTAAACGATTTTTTAGCGGATGATTCTAATTCATATTCACGCTTTTGATCATAGTATTTATATTGTGTCAGTTGGAGTTCAGATGATCTTAATTGAGACAATAACTTTTGATATTTAGTTTCCATAGAGAAGATATAGTTTTCAAGTTCATTGGAAGAAATAGAAGTTTGTAATTGAGCCGCTTTTATTTTTGATTGTGTTGCCCCTGTCCAAAGTGGTAAAGAAATACCAAACTCTATCCCATCAAATCGTTGAGAATTGGGTTGTGTATCACTCCCTTGAAAATAGCCGGCCGAAAGGTTAGGTAACCATTTTTGTTTTTCTAATTTAAGCTCGTTTTCGCTTAATTGCTGAACCCCTTTATGATAAGCGAATCCAGGAAGAGAATTTATTTGAATGGGATTACATTCCAATAGTTGTATTTTTTTTTCTACTTGAATTGGAATAGTATCATTTTGAATCCATTGTGCTAATTCAATTTTCGCCTGTATAATGTTTTCTTTGGCTTGAAAATAATGTTTAGCAATTTCGTTTTGCTTGACTTCTGAATTTAATTTCTCTAAAGTACTTAATCCACCTAACGAATAGTTTTTTTGCCATTGTTGACTTGCTTTGGAAAATAAACTATCTAATTGTTGATATTCTAAGGCTATGAGTTCAGCCGCAACTAAATTATAGTATGCATTTAGTACCCCTTTTGTGATTATTTTTTTTTGTACTTCGTAATAGCTTTCTGCTATTGCTGTTTTTTGTTTATTTACTTTTTTCTTGGCACCATAAACAGTAGGAAATTCTATTGATTGATTGATTCCATAAACTTTAAGTGGAAATCCTCTGGGATCAAGGTTATTTTCATCAAAACTGTAATAAAATTGGGTTTTATCTAAGTCAATAGAAGTTCCTTCTAATTGTTGAAATTGCTTTACTCTGATTGCCTCTGCTTGCAATCCGTGGTTATTCTCTAGTGCCAATCGAATCGCCTCTTCAGCAGTTATAATTTTGGATTGAGCATTTACTCTGATTGTGGATAGAGGAAGTATTAGTAAAAAAAATAACAAATAATTTTTCTTTTTTCTCTTAGGTAAAGTAGGTGACTCAAATAAAGTGTAAAGTACTGGAAGCACAAGTAATGTTAAAATTGTGGCACTAAGTAAACCTCCAATGACAACTGTTGCAAGTGGCCGTTGCACTTCAGCTCCTGCCGATGAAGAAACTGCCATTGGTAAAAAGCCTAGGGCTGCGGCAGATGCTGTTAATAAAACGGGTCGCATTCTATTTTGAGTAGCTTTAATTATTCTTTCCTTTAAATCGAGAATTCCTTCATTTTTTAATGCCTTAAATTCTTCAATTAAAACAATTCCATTCAAAACAGCAATACCAAAAAGTGCAATAAAACCAACTCCAGCAGAAATACTAAAAGGAATACCTCTAAACCATAATGCCAATATTCCTCCAATTGCTGAAAGCGGAATGGCACTGTAAATCAATACAGCTTCTTTTACCGAATGAAAAGCAAAATAAAGCATGATGAAAATCAAAAATAAAGATATTGGTACAGCATACTGCAAACGTTTAGTCGCAGCGCGAAGATTTTCAAATTGACCTCCATATTCGATGGTATACCCAGTAGGTAAAGTGATTTTTGAGTCTAAAATTTGTTTAACATCTTGAACAACAGATTCTAAATCACGGTTACGAACATTTACACCAACAACAATTCGTCGTTTTGTATTGTCTCTAGAAATTTTAGCGGGTCCTTGTGAATAATCAATCGTAGCGAATTCTTTAAGAGGCAATGCAATTCCATTTGGCAAAACAAAAGAGGTAGATTGTAAGTCCTCAAGGGTATTTCTATAGGCCTGATCGTACCTAAGGACTAAATCAAATTGTTTTTCACCTTCAAATATGGTACCTACAGTAACTCCAGCAAACCCAGCAGTAACTAATTGATTTAAAGCATTAATAGAGAGTCCATATTTTGCAATTTTTTTACGATCATAACGTACATTCATTTGGGGTAGTCCTGCTGTTTTTTCTACGGTAATGTCGGCAGCTCCTTCAATTCCTTGAATTACATTTTCAACCTCCAAAGCTTTTTGACTTAATATTTTTAAATCTTCACCAAAAATCTTAATGGCAAGGTCAGCACGAACCCCTGTAATCAATTCATTAAAACGCATTTCAATGGGTTGAGTAAATTCAAAATCAACTCCTGGAATTTCAGAAAGCGCAGTTTTAAAAAGATTTGCTAAATCGTCTTTACTTGATGTTGTTGTCCACTCTGATTTTGGACGTAGGGTAATAATAACATCACTTTCTTCCATGGACATTGGATCAGTAGGAACTTCAGCAGCACCAATTCTAGTAACAACTTGATCTACCTCTGGAAAAGTCAATAGTATTTTTTCCATTTGTGTAGTTAATTCAATCGTTTTGCTGAGTGTTGTCCCAGTCTTTAATACCGGTTGGATTACAAAATCTCCCTCATCAAGTGTAGGAATAAATTCTCCTCCCATTTGTTTAAAGACAAACAGTGCAATTATAAAAAATCCAAAAGCACCTCCCAGTACTACTTTTTTTTGCCGTAAAGCCCAAGTAAGAATAGGGTGATATTTTTGTTGGAGAAACTGTATTATTTGGGTAGAAATCGATTTTTTTTGAGGTGTTTTAGATGTTAAAACTAGAGAGGTAATTACTGGTATATAGGTTAAACATAAAATCATTGCACCAAGTAAAGCAAAACAAAAAACTTGAGCCATGGGACGAAACATTTTCCCCTCTACACTAGTTAATGAAAAAATAGGGATGAATACAAGAATAATAATTAATTGGCCAAAAACAGCGGAATTCATCATTTTAGTAGCTCCGGTGTAGGTTATTTCATCCATTAACAATTTGCGTTCATTTTCATTTGAAGAAAGCAATACGGCCTGCTTTCCTACAACAGTAAACGCAATAAATTCTACAATAATTACAGCACCATCTATTATTATACCAAAATCAATTGCACCTAGACTCATTAAATTGGAATCTACATCAAAGAGATACATGAGTGATAAGGCAAACAAAAGAGATAATGGTATTACAGAAGCTACTATTAAACCTGACCGTAGATTGCCTAGAAGTAATATGACAACTAAAATAACTATAATACAGCCAAGTAAAAGATTTTCAATAATTGTATCTGTTGTTTTTTTAATGAGTTCGCTTCGCTCTAAAAAGGGGTTAATAAAAACCCCTTCTGGTAAGTTTTTTTGAATTTCAGCTACACGTTCTTTTACACTTTGAATCACTCGGTTTGAATCTGAGTCTTTGAGCATCATTACCTGTCCCAAAACTTTTTCTCCCTCTCCATTACCCGTTATTGCACCAAATCTATTGGCATGTCCAAACTGAACTGTTGCAATATCTTTAATTAAAATTGGACGTAATCCATTTTTTGCGACTACAATTGCATTTATGTCCTCAAAGGAATTAATCAGCCCTTCACCTCGTATAAAAAAACTTTCATTTGTTTTTTCGATGTAGGAGCCTCCTGCAACACTATTATTTTCTTTTAAAGCTTCATATATTTCATTAACAGAAACATTAAGCGATTTTAATTTATAAGGGTTTAAAGCAATTTCATAGGTTTTAAGGTGTCCTCCCCACGTATTTACCTCAACAACACCAGGAATACCTGATAACTGTCTTTTCACTACCCAATCTTGAAGCGTACGTAAATCTGTTAAACTATAACGATCTTTGTATTTAGGATCAACGTCAATAATATATTGGTAAATTTCACCTAACCCAGTTGTAATTGGTCCCATAAAAGGAGTTCCAAAACCTTGGGGAATTTTTTCTTCAGCGATTTTAATTTTTTCAGCAATTAGCTGTCTAGGTAAATAGGTACTCAGTGCATCATCAAATACCACTGTAACCACTGAAAGTCCAAACTTTGAAATTGATCTAATTTCTTTTACACCCGGTAAATTAGCCATTTCAAGTTCAACAGGGTAGGTCAAAAACTGCTCCACTTCTTCTGTAGCAAGATTTCGTGAGGTAGTGATTATTTGGACTTGATTATTTGTGATATCTGGTACAGCCCCTATAGGAATCTGAAATAAAGAAAAGAGTCCAAAAACAACTATAAACCCAGTAAATAGAAGAATTATTAATTTGTGATGAATGCTAAAACGTATAATTTCTTTCAACGTAGGTATACTTTAATTTTTTTCGAAGATTTAATGTAACAAGTTATAATTACTCAATGATACTCGTTGGAATTTTAAAAAAAGTTTTACACAATATTTTTGACTTAATCTTTGACTTAATTTTAATGTTTGAGTTTAATCTTTATTAATAAATGAAATTCCATTTTAAGCAAAAATTCATTTTAAAATATGGAACACAACTGCTAATATTTTAGTTTTAGCCCTAAATTGCAATAAATTAAATTTATGACGCTCATCAAGTCTATTTCAGGCATTCGAGGAACTATTGGAGGGGAGAAAGAGAATAACTTAACTCCACTTGATATTGTCCGATTTGCATCAGCATTTGCTCAAATGATTAAAGAAAATGATTCTGAACGGACTACTATAGTAACAGGAAGAGATGCTCGAATATCAGGAGAAATGGTTCATGAATTAGTGAATCAAACATTAATAGGTATGGGGGTAGATGTAATTGATTTAGGACTTTCTACCACACCGACTGTAGCAGTAATGGTACCCCATTTTAAAGCTCATGCTGGAATTGTTTTGACGGCAAGCCATAATCCTAAAGAATGGAATGCCTTAAAACTTCTTAATGAATTAGGAGAATTTATTGATGCAGAGGCTGGTTCTCGAGTTTTACAATTAGCTGAAAAAGAAACATTTATTTATGCTTCAGTTACAGATTTAGGCGTTTTAAAAAAAATATATTCAGCGATAGATCTTCATATTAATGAAACCCTAGACTTAAAGTGGGTTCAAAGGGAACGTATCTTAAAAAATAAATTAAAAGTGGTAGTGGATGGGGTAAATTCAACAGGAGGAATAGCTATACCCAAACTTTTAGATCAATTAGGAATTGAAAATATTCTAATACATTGCACCCCCGACGGAAAATTTCCACATAATCCTGAACCCTTAAAAGAACATCTAACAGATTTATGCCAGGCAGTGGTAATACATAAGGCTGACTTTGGCATAGCTGTTGACCCTGACGTTGATC
>JALRBW010000023.1 GCA_023257625.1 Flavobacteriaceae bacterium
ATTCACAAAATAAACCTCTGCATTTCCAAAAAAGGAAAGGGTTAGGGGAAGTAAAAGTTTAAAGATAAAAAGTAAAATGGCGGTAGAAATCACATTTGCATATACAAACCCCTTAAAAGTTACTTTTTTATAGTTTTTAAAATAGTAAACCATACCTAGGGCAGGAATAGTCAATAATCCCATGAAGTGTACTCCAAACGAGAGCCCTATCACAAAGGCAATCATTAACAGCCAACGATCTCCCCGTGGAGTGTTCATTTCTTGTTCCCATCGAAGTCCTAACCAAAAGAGGATAGATAAAATGCAAGTTGCCATTGCATAGACTTCAGTTTCAACAGCATTAAACCAAAAACTATCGGAAAAGCAAAATGCAAGTGCTCCAACTGCAGCACTGCCAAAAAAGCCAATTCGTTCTGATAATGAATCTACATTTGTAAAAAAGGGAAGTTTTTTAAAAAGTAATGTTAGGGTCCAAAACAAAAATAAAATGGTGAATGCACTAGAAAAAACAGACATAGCGTTTACCATCAAAGCTACATGTTGAGAATCAATAGCAAATGAGGCAAAAAAGGCACCCAACATTTGAAATAGCGGGGCGCCGGGTGGGTGACCTACCTGTAGTTTTGCTGAAGTGGCAATATATTCACCAGCATCCCAAAAACTAGCAGTTGGTTCTACTGTACTTCCAAAAGTGAATAGGGCTATGGCAAAAACAGTCCATCCTCCTGCGAGATTCCAAATGCGATAGGTTTTGTCAATCATTTTGTCCTCTTTTTACGTCACGAATGTACGCATAATAAAAGGAAGAGAAAACCATTTAAACTGCTTTAACAGGATGTCCCAAAGGAAGCATTTTAAACAGTAAATAAGTTCCAAATGATCAATAATTAGATCTGTTTTAATTAAAAGGAAAAGTTGTATGAATAAAAAAATCATGTAAATTTGATGCGCTTTTTGGCCCATGGTGTAACTGGCAACACGTCTGATTTTGGTTCAGAAGAGTCTAGGTTCGAGCCCTAGTGGGCCAACGCTAATTTGAAGGGATAACTTTATGTTATCCCTTTTTTTAATATATTAAGTTTATTTAATTATCGATTTCAGTCTTTAGTGAAAAGTTCAAGACTTCTAAGTTTTATTATTTTTAAACTGATTTTTTTTGATTCATTTTTTTATAAATTAGATATACAGGACAAGTTAAATCAACTGAATGGAAAAGAAACTATTTTTAGAAAAAGGATTTGTAAAATGGACAAATCTTATAGATTCAGAAGAAATAAACTCGATTTCAAATGTCTATCAAACTCTATTAAATGATAAGACTAAGACCCAACATTTACGAAGCGATTTATCAGGTCTAGGTAAAAAGGGAAAAGAAAAAATTACCCAAATCATGTGTCCTAGCAGCATACATAAGAGCTTATTAAAATCATTAACGTATAAAAGTGCCCTACAAAAGGCCAAATATTTATTAGGGGATGATATGGAATTGGATTTTGATATGTTGATAAATAAAAGTCCTAATACTGCGACAGAAACACCCCTTCATCAGGATGCTGCTTATTGGATTTCAATGCCCGATAAACGTGCTGTAAGTTGTTGGATTGCTATAGATAAAGCAGAGGAAAAAAATGGCTGTATGTGGTTTATTCCTAGAGTAAACGAAACTATTTTACCACATCAGCCCAATGTGGAAGGGGGCGCTTTGTATTGTGATTTTTCAAAGGAAAAGGCGGAATGTGTGCCCTTAGAATCTGGCGACTGCACCTTTCACGACGGATACACCCTACATTTTAGTAAGGGTAATTTAACAAAGCGAAATCGCAGGGCTCTAATATTAAACTTTAGGCCAAAAAAAATGATAGAACTCGAACGAAGTTTAGGAATAGATCATACTGGAGTGAGAAAGGTGAGAAACAAATAAAAACTATTCAATCTCAACGATTAACTCTATTTCAACAGGAATATTGCCTGGTAAAGAACCCATTCCTACTGCAGCTCTAGCATGTTTCCCCTTTTCTTTGAATACTTCAACCATTAAGTCTGAAAAGCCATTAATTACTTTAGGATGATCTGTAAATTCTGGACTAGAATTTACCATTCCTAATACTTTTACTATTCGTTTTACACGATCAAGACTTCCCAATTCAGCTTTTAGAACAGCCAATTGATTAATTGCTGTAATACGAGCTGCTTCATAACCTTGTTCTATAGTTAAATCAGTACCTACTTTTCCTTGAATCATGGATCCATCTTCAAAAGTTGGTCCTTTACCTGCTAAAAAAATCAAATTACCAGTTTGAACTGCATTGACATAATTTGCTACAGGACTTGATGCTTCTGGCAAAACGATACCTAATTCTTGTAATCGCTTTTCGACAGAATCTTCAGTATTTGAATTTGAAACTGTAGAAGAACATTGCACGAGCAGTACAAGAATAAAGACATAATTTAAACGGAAATAGTTCATGATCATTATTTTAAGTGTTTTGATTGCGCTTTAATATTTCTTGAATTCTACTGGCTACGATTCGTTCTTGCCCGGGCTCCATCATCCATGTGGTTATTCCAACATTTGTTTTGTTTCCAACAGTTTGAATTGAGGGGTGTCCTAAACGAAGCTCCTCTCTTAAAGCATCAGGAGAAATATTAATTTTTTTTTCATCCCACATTATTCTTAAACTTGGGACATGGTTAGCATGAGGAGGGACATGAATTTCTGTGCTTACTCCAACAATTGCGGTAGCCTTATCACTTATGTGTTGAATTTGATTTTCCCAAAGTTTCCACTCGTTTTCATGATCCTTTTGAAGGTACATTTCTAATGCTACAAGCATCCCTAAAATTTCCTCTTTGTTAACTTTCATTCCTCTCCCAATAGTTTCTCCTCTAGGGGGTGTATGCATTCGTGCAGCTTCAATATATTTTCTTTTACCAAGTAATAAACCTGCGCTTTGAGGACCTCGAATTCCTTTACCACCAGAAAAAGCAACCATATCAAACCCCATTTTTGTAAACTTAAAAAGATTACTTACGGGAGGTACATCTGCTGCACAATCAATAAATGTTGGAATACCAAACTTTTTTCCTGTTTCAACAAAAGCGTCCCATTTTATTTCACCCTGTTCTGTATTGGCATTTAAATACCAAAGCATGGCCGTTTTTTTACTAATTGCTTTTTCCAATTCGGCTTGCGTTTTAACTAAAACCACTTTAGCTCCAACATTGGTTAAAGCTTGTGAATATCCTATTTGATGTGCTTCTTGAATAATAACTTCATTTGCCCATCCTTGGGTGTAGGGAAGTTTTTTTACTTTTTCTGGATCATTTCCACAAAGGACACCTGCCATAGCTATTGACATTGCACCAAAACAACCTGAGGTAACAGTAGCATATTCACAGTCTAAGAGTTCTGCAATTCGTTCACCCACTTTGTCTTGAAGGTCATCAAGGTTTACATATTGAGAGGCACCATATCCTATAGCTTCAGTAACTTCTTTTGGCATCAATGAACCAGTCATTGATGTGTAAGTGCCAGCGGCATTTATAAAGGTTCTGACACCTAATTCCTTAAAAAAATCTCGCTGCGCCAAAGTAGAAATTGCTTTTTCTGTTGGGAAACTGCTGGCATTTCCACTCCAAATACTTCCAATAAATGGAACCGCAGTTAACGACTTTAATAATTTTCTTCTATTAATCATTGTTTTAATTTTTTAATTGACAGCTGCGATACAATCCATTTCTACCAAAGAGTTGCCCGGAACCCCTCCATAAGTTGCTACAGTAGTTCGTACAGGAGGATTTGAACCAAACCGTCCTCTAAAAACTTCATTCATGCCTTTATAGTCAGCAAGATCAGCGAGATAAACATTTACTTTAAGTACCTGCTCCATAGAAGAGCCATTGCGTTCTAATTCTTTTTGAAGTTCTTTTAATACATGATCTGTATGATCTTTAATATCGCCTTCAAAATGAGCTCCTTTACCCGCAATATACAATGTGTTCCCGTGCCTTACAGCTCCAGAAAATAATGGAATGTCTTGATCTTTTACAATGTTGCTACTCACCTTTGTATCAGATGAAGGCGTAACTGCTTTTGCACTTGATATTCCAAATAAGCCCGCAATAGCAATCCCCATTTTTTTTATTGAAGATCTTCTCGTTGTTTTCATATTTAATTGTTTAAAAATTCTTGATTTTATTTACCACGTTCTATTTTTTAATAAAACTCTAATTTGTTCTTTGGGGACGGGGAGTTCATCAATATGATCTTTAAGCCATTGCTCAAAATCTTTCTCAATTTCTTCGCTCCATTTGTTATCAATTTGGCCAGGAGTATATTTTCCTTCTCTTAAACGAGTAATACCAAACAAATCTCTAAGTCTGATAACCTCAGAAGTAACCACCACTTTTTCAGCTAAAAAGGAGGGAATAAAAATCACCCCTTCTTTTTTTGCTAAAACAACATCACCAGGTAGAACTGTAGCTGCGCCCATGCGAATGGGATAATTAACACTTACCAACATCACTTCGGTTAAAAAAGAAGGATGCCATCCTTTTACAAAGGCATTGAATCCTTCAATTTCAGAAAGTCCTTCCATATCTCGACTGGAAGCATTAAAGACTACTCCATTTTTTGATTTGGCATATATTGCATTTCCTAAATTGTCTCCAATCAAGGTCCCGTCAATTATTTTTCCAAAAGCATCTGCTACATAAATATCTCCTTCTACAAGCCTATCGATGGGCCATGAATTAGTATTTCCCAATTCTCCATTTTCTCTTCCTTGAGTAATAATTTGATTTGCTACATCAGGACGATTAGGCATGTATTGAACAGTTACTGCGCGTCCAACCAAAGTAACATCATTATGAAGGGGTTGCCAACCTCCCTCAAATTGATTATGGAACCCTTCATTTCTCAATACCCCCCAAGCTTCTTCAATAGTAACTTTTTTCATACGATCTAAAATATCTTCAGCTACTTTTGGCCTTCCATCAAAAAAACGTTCACCTTTCCATTGATTCGTTAAGAATTCCATTTGCTCTATAGAAAGATTTTGACTATACCCTTCTCCAAAGCTGAAGAATAAACTAAAGACTAAGAATTTTAAAAAGTTGTTTTTTGTCATTGCGTTAAGTTAAATTTTTTTGTTTCTCCACCAGGTTGCTAAAGAAGATCCGGAGATATTCATCCACGGACCAAATACTGCTGGAGCTAATCCTATAGTGGCAACTTTACCCATTTCCAAGGCTATACCCGAGGCAAGTCCACCGTTTTGCATTCCTACCTCTAGGGCAATTGTTCTACAATCTTGTTCTTTCATTTTTATAATTCTGCAACTCCAGTAGCCAAGAAAATAACCTAGTAGGTTGTGGATAATAGCAGTAAGAATTAGTAATATACCAATGGAAAGTAAATTATCTCTACCAGAAGCAGTAATTACAGTTATAATTAGCCCTATTGCAACCATTGAAATTTTTGGCATTAGTTTATCTAACCAAGGGGTTTTACCATGAAAAAAATGATTAAAAATCAGACCAAGTGCTATAGGAATTATTACAATTTTTATAATACTTAACATCATGCTCCAAAAGTCAATAGGAACAAATGCTCCTGCATATAGTTTCATCATCAAGGGTGTCATTATAGGAGCTAAGCAAGTTGCTACAGCGGTAAGTGTAACTGATAAAGCAACATTGGCTTTGGCTAAATAGGCCATTACATTTGAAGCAAGTCCGCTTGGTGAAGACCCTATTAATACAACTCCAGCAGCAATTTCAGGGGGAAATTGAAATAGACTGGCCAATATAAAACCAATAAGTGGCATAAATAGAAATTGACAAATGATACCAACAATTACACCCTTAGGCATTTTGATGACCCCATAAAAATCGGAAATACTCATTGCAGTTCCCATTCCAAACATAATAATTTGCAAGAGGGGAACAATTAAGGTATTCATTTTAAAGTTTCCTATTTGGATAAATGGGGATGGGTAAAATAATGAAATGCTGACGGCGGCAAAAATGAGAACAGTAAATGAAAATCCACTTAAAAAATTAAAACCTTTAAAACCAATTGCTAATAATATAAAAAATGCTGTAAGTGGAATTCCACTATTTTCCATATTCCCGGCTAAAATGATGATTAAACTCAGCAGAGCACATATGCCAGCGGCAAATAAAGCTATTTTATAAATTAATTTCATTTTTATTTATTCCAAGGGGTACTTGCTAAACCATTTAAATCGTAAACTACATTTCCCTCACGAATAGTCATTTCACAAACAATTTTTTTTGTCCCCTCCATTTTTTTGTTTTGAGTATCAATAAACCCAAATTCCCCTAATTCTGTTTTTAATAATGTTATATCTGCCACAGCACCAACAGAAAGGTTTCCTAATTCTTCTCTTTTAATTACTTGCGCAGGCTCCCATGTTGTGGCTTCAACTAATTCTTGAATTGTCATACCCATATTTAAAAGTTTAGACATTACATTAAGAATGTCTTTCATACCTCCATTCATACTTCCTGTATGTAGATCAGTACTAATAGTATTAGGCTTCAGCCCTTGTTTTATAGCTGGAATAGCTTGTTCAAACACAAAACTTCCGCCACCATGCCCAACATCAAAAATAATTCCTCGTTTTTGAGCATCTAAAACATAAGATTGTAATTTTCCAGATTCGTTGATCACAGGAGTTCTACCGTTCACATGGGCATAAGCATGGGTAAAAATATCGCCTGGTCTTAATTTTTCAAGCAACAATACATTTAATGGTAATTCAGGTTGACTGCCACCAAAATCGACCATAACGGGAATGTTGGCCCTTGAACCCGCAGCAACAGCTTTTTCAACAGGTGTCCAATCAAATCCACTAAAGTGGGCCACTTTAATTCCAACTACATATTCTTTATTTTGTTGAGCAACAATTGCGGTCAATTTCTCATCCATATCACTCAGATCTTGTTCAAAAGCCCCACCTTTCATTCCATGGCCTACAATGTTTAGAAAGGATAAAACACGAGTTTTGGAATTTTTAATTGTCTGTTCTTTGAGTTGATTGAAATTTCTCCACCCTGCTCCACCTACATCTACCACTGTTGTAATACCACTTTCAAAAGTAAATCCATCGGGTGGTAATGCAGTAAAACTGTTACTTAAATAGCTGGAAGGTTCGGTTCCATGAAAATGATGTCCATGAATATCAATTAATCCAGGACTTACAATCATTCCTTTAGCATCTATTGTTTTTTTACTTTGTTTTGAGTTAATGTTCGATGAAACGGCAGCAATTTTTCCATCTTTAATTGCAATATCCATTACCTTATCAATTCCATTTTTAGGATCAATCAGGTGACCGTTTTGAATTAACATATCATAATCTTGAGCCAATACAGATGAAAAAAACATAAAGGCAATTCCAAGATTTAAATTCAAAAAGTGTTTCATATTATTCATAGTAGTTAAACTTTAGTTTATTAGGGAGTTTCTTACAGTTATAATTTCTTCAGGAGTTATAGTTGAGGCCTCATTTCCAAACTCGGTTCGGATATAACTTAATATACTTGCCAATTCACTGTCTTTTAAAAATCCGTGTTGTGGCATTATACTATTGTACGGTTCTCCGTTAACTTCAATGGGGCCCTGTAACCCTAAAAGTGTTAACCGAATAAGTCTTTCTTTGTCTCCTGTAACCCAATCTGTTTGATTCAGGGGAGGAAATCGGCCTGATGCCCCTTTTCCGTTTTTTTGATGGCAAGCTGCACAATAAGTATCGTATAATCGCCCACCTTCAGATAGGGATTCTTCTCTTAAATTATCTTTCACAGGATCAGGATATCTAATATGAGCCTCCATTTTTCGACCTTCCATGTTCATTAAATTTTGAGATCCAAAACTGGATTTATCACCAGTAAATTTAATGCTCCAAATACGACCCTTTTTGGAATCGCCAATATACATTGTTCCATTTGGTGAAAAGGCAATTCCCATTGGACGAAAAACAGCATCACTTACATTTACAATTGGATCAACTTGTGCAAAACCATCAGCAAAAACTTCAAATGTTCCTGTAGGTTTTCCATTTTCAAAAGGAATAAAACCAACAAAATAGCCTGACTGTGGATAAGGAGCACGATTTGTTGAGCCATGAAAAGCGATAAAAGCACCATTTTTATAGTGATCAGGAAAGGCATCTCCCTTATAAAAGACAAGATCATTTGGTGCCCAGTGACCCGGAAAACCCATTATTGGTTTTGTGAATTCACTACATCGAGAATCCTCTGTCCCGTTTCCTCCATATTCGGGAGAGGTTACTCTTTTTTCTTGAAGTTGATCGTAATAGCAATAAGGCCATCCAAAATTGTCCCCCATTTTAATACGTAAAAATTCTTCTGATGGTAATACGGCACTTTGCCAAGGATTGTATCGATCAGGCCATAGGCGAAACAAATCATCCCTTCCATGAACCACAGCATACAATGTATTATCTTCAGAATTCCAATCTAAACCTACGATACTTCGAATGCCTGTTGCATACTTTTCACCTTCCTCTTGGGTTTGATTCAGAACTTCTGCTTTAAATCGCCAGATTCCACCATGATTTTCAAGCTGTGGACAAGGATCTAAACCTGGCTGTAAAGGAGTTCGTTTAGGCTCTTGGCATGCGTTTGAGGGTGCTCCAAAGGGAACATACATGTTACCTTCATTATCAAAAGCTAAAGGTTTACCTATGTGTTCATGCATTCCGTGAGGATGATCATCAATAACAACCGTTTCAAGAGGACCAATAGGAAGCATTGAAAGGGAATCTAGTTTGTAGCGATATACAGCCAATTCACTACTAAAATACAAATACCCCTTATAAATTCGTGATGCAGTAGCATAACCATACCCCTTTATAGTAGTATCATTAGCAAACTTAATAATTGAATCAGCAACTCCATCACCATCAAAATCTCTAAGGCTTGCTATTGAACCCTCTTTAGAAGTTTTTTTGAATTTTGTAAATACTGTTCCATTTGGAGCAACAGCAATATGGCGAGTGGTTTCAGCAATGCTATCTATAAATACTTTAGCTTCAAATCCCTCTGGAAGAAATAAAATTAAATTTTTATCTTTTGTATCTGATGTGCAATGTATCGCACCTAAAGTGATTATTAATAAACCCCATTTCACAAAGACTTTAAAAATCTTTGGACGTTTATTAGGTATTAATTTTATCATTTTTCAATCATTCAAAATTTAATAATCCAAAAAACTCGGGTCGATGAAAATCTGGATTTTCGGTTTCCACTGAAGACCATGATAGATAATGTGGGGTAGTTGTTGCATCTGCACACTTATAAAAGTTAGCTCTTGATATTAGGCTACTAAATTTTAAATTAGGATGATAAACAAATATACTGGAGGGTAATTTTACCGTCATCTCCCAACTAAATTGACCTGATTTTTCTTCAAAGGGTAATGAGCCTAAGGTTGAAATAATTTTGATTTGGTCAAGAATTTTGTTTTTGTCAATAAATGTTCTGTTGAACCGATCAGGACCATAGGCTAAATGTGTGGTGCCAATACAATTAAATTCAAAGTTATAGTATTGTCCACTTTGATCAGGATCAATAAAAAATTCGACACAACTATCTTGATGGGTACTTGAATTTGGGGTTGAGTGCTTTGCGAGTATATGGTTTTCTGAAACGTAAAATTTTAAATAAATATTTTCATCATCATGCCCCATCCTAAAGGAGACTTTGGGGGCATAGTTGAATTTTTCCCAATTGATAATATCAATAGAATGTAAAGAGGAATTTCTTTCTAATTCTTGGGCAATTTGAACAAAATTATCTTGAGAGATTATTGAAATTTTAGGACTATTTAATTTAGATTGAGCTACCATTGATCCGTTTGAAAAAAGTAAAAGTAATCCTAAAAATTGCAACAATTTCATTCATTTAAAGTACAAAAATTTTACATTTTATAAATAGACAAGATAAATTTGTAAAAAAACAAATCAAATGAGAACGATTATCAATTTTATTACAATTCTAATTGTATCTCTTGGCCTATCTAATTGTCAAGAAGAACTTTACATAGCCCAAGATTATGTATATGTTGGGGAATTTACGGAAAGTTTAGAAGGTCCGGCTGTTGATCAAAACGGAAATTTATATTTTGTAAATCCAGACCATAAAGGAGCTATTGGTGTAGTTGATCAAAATGGAGTATTCTCAATTTTTATTGATCAATTACCAGAGGGCAGTACTGCAAACGGAATCCGAATTAATCAAAATGGAGAATTGTTTATGGCAGATTACACGGGCCATAATATTTTAAAAGTTGATCCAGAAACGAAAGAGGTGAGTGTATATTCCCATTCTGAAAATGCGAATCAACCAAATGATCTAACCTTAATGGATGATATAATTTATGCCTCTGATCCTAATTGGAATCAGGGAACTGGAAATGTTTGGAAGATTCAAAATGGACAATTTGAAAATTTACTTTCAAATATGGGAACCACAAATGGAATTGAAGTAAGTCCAGATCAAAAAACACTATATATAAACGAAAGTGTTCAAAGAAAAGTTTGGGCTTTTACGATTAATCCTGATGGGGGATTATCAAATAAAAGAGAATTGATTTCGTTTGAGGATTTCGGAATGGATGGAATGCGATGCGATATAGAAGGTAATTTATATATCACAAGGCATGGAAAAGGTACTGTAGTTAAAGTTTCACCCAGTGGTGAAATTTTAAAAGAAATAATACTTAAAGGGAAAAAACCTTCAAATATTGCTTTTGGAGGAACCAAAGGCAGAACAGCCTATGTAACGCTTCAAGATAGAGGATATATTGAGCAATTTAAAGTGGAAGCACCAGGGAATGCTTTCATTAAAAATAGGATTAATTTAAAATAAACTCAACTACTTTTTTCAAGAAAGTGATATCTAACTTTTGAAGAGGATTATCATTATAAAAAGTAAGTATTTTTTCTATTTCAAAACTTGGACCGCTATCTTCTAATTGCTGTGCATAAATTTTAGCAGCCTCTTTACCTTCTTTTATTTCAATAGCATAAAGGCCAAATATACAATTGCCCCCCCCTTTTGTAATATGTTTTTTAGAATAGTCAATTATATTTGAATAATATTGGTTTGAACCTTCATTTTTCATTTTATTTACAAAAGCCAAAAGAAAGTAGTTAATTCGTTCTTCAGCATCAAAGGGTTTTCCAACACCTAATCTTTCTGGCCATTCTAACGAAGCTAGAAGAAGTTTAGTTGCTTGTTCCCAATTGTTTTTGATAAGAGCATTTACAGTAGCTCCAATATATGCTTTGGTGAATATTGTTCGAGCACCTGTATCATGTTCAAAGGGTAATACCGTTAAATTATCGAGTAGTTGAATAGCTTTTTCAAACTTATTTATTTTGACCAAATATTCTGTTAATTGCATTCCAAGTGAATAATTTTCGGGTGATTCCTCATATGCTTTTTCCAGAATAGAGATTGCTTTTTTTGTATCTCCCTTTTTATCCAATGCCTTACTATAACTCAATGTAAATCTCCAATTTTTAGGAGCAGCTTCATATGCTTTTTTATAGTCATTAAAAGTTGAAAGTGAATCTGAATCTGAATTGTCTAGTATATTAGCTCTAATCCAATAAAATTGAACCCAGTCGGGTTCGTTTTCTAAAGTATTTAAAATTTTGACACCCTTTTCTTTTTGATAAGTTCCTAAATAATTTAATGCGAGTAAATAGTTAATTTTCCAATTGGATTGTTGTTCAGATGCCCACTTCAACATAGCAATAGTTTCCACTCTAAATGGAAATATAAAATCAACTTTAAGAGATTTTATATTTTCGAGTGCTTTGTCATTATTTGTAAGGTAAGCATGCCATAATTGAATCAGTAAATTTTGAGGGCTATTTTCTAAAACAGCTATGGCTTCGAAAACAAAACCAGAATGATAATAGAGTAAAGCTAATTCTAAAAAAGTTTGATACGGAAACTCTGATTGATGGAACTTCAAAAGATTTTCTCTACTCAAATTACCAGAGAGAAAGGTTTCAAAAGAAATTAAATGATGCAATGGATCTATTTTTTTAATTTGTTCTAATGATTTTTTAGACAGATCACTATTTCCAATAGCTTTATTAGCTAAATAATCGTAGCAAAGAGCCAAAATATTTTTAGAATTAAAGTTTAATGCAAGTGTTGAATAGTGCGCTGCCTCCTCAAAATCTTTTTGAAGTAAGGAAACTTGAGCCATATGGGTGTATGCTGCAGATCGGTAAGCAAGGGAATGAGCAGCCCAACCCAAAGATTCAATAGCATTATCCAAATCTGATAACGCAATATAACTGATTCCAGCAATAAAGTTTAATCCATGATGATAAGTATCAATACTTAAACCTTTAAGCGCTAGAGAAAGAGCGTTGTCAAATAATCCTTTTTGATAGTTCAACTCTGCTAGATGTTGATAAGCATCTAAATGTGCAGGGTCAAGATTTAAAATAGTTTTTAAATATTCCTCAGCTTCAATATAATTTCTGTAATTTTTTTCATCTAAAGCTTTTTGAAATAGTGAAGCTACTGAAGAT
>JALRBW010000054.1 GCA_023257625.1 Flavobacteriaceae bacterium
AAAGATTCTACGCGTTTGTATCAACTTTTAAAGGATTTCAAAAAACAGAATGAGCCCATTTTAATTCAATATCGTGATTCTGAAGGAACACTAATCGTGAACCAGAAATTATATTATGGAAATTCTGAAACATTAAAAAAATTACAGTATTATCCACTAGCCCTTTTACTCATTATTTTTCTTTTTGGAGCTGTTTTGTTTTTTGGTTTTCGAAGTTCAAAAATTGCAGAACAAAATAGGCTATGGGCTGCTATGGCAAAAGAAACCGCGCATCAAATTGGAACCCCACTTAGCTCTATCATCGGATGGAATACTTTGTTAAAGGAAAATGAAAAATACGCGTTACCATCAATAGAAATAGAAAAAGATATAGAACGACTATCCTTAATAACTGAACGATTTTCTAAAGTAGGATCCCCTCCAGAATTGAAGAATCAAGATGTAATAGTAACCGTGAATCAGACCCTTGAATACCTAAAGAATAGAAGTTCCCAACAGGTCACTTTTCAGTGTGATCTACCTGACAATAAAATTATTGCCCCTTTTAATAGTACCCTACTCAGCTGGACATTAGAAAATTTAATTAAAAATGCAATAGATGCAATGAAGGGAAAAGGAGTACTTACTCTTACCGTAAAAGAACAAAATTCTCAAGTTTTTATTTGGATAAAAGATACCGGTAAAGGCATGAAAAAAGAAATTACCTCACAACTTTTTAATCCGGGGTTTACCACAAAAAAAAGAGGTTGGGGTTTGGGTCTTTCGTTGGCAAAACGAATTATAGTAGATTTTCACAAAGGAAAAATTAGCGTGTTGAAAAGTAGTCCAAACCAAGGAACAACCTTTGAGATTGTACTTTATAAGTAAACTTTAATCTTCTTTTAAATATTGTGCTATTAATGCAGCTGTAGCCTCCATTTCATCTATTGAAAAGGACTCCTTTTTTTGAAAGGTCATGTCTTCCATAGCCTGAATTGGAATAAGATGCACATGTGCATGGGGCACTTCTAAGCCTACTACAGACATCCCAATGCGTTGGCAAGGGATTGCTTTATAAAGTGCTTTGGCCACCTTTCTAGAAAAATTCATAAGGTATTGGTATTCTTTTTCTGGCAAGTCAAAAAGTTGATCAATTGGGGTTTTAGGCACACAAAGCACATGTCCTTTTGTGTTGGGATGTATATCTAAAAAAGCAAAACAATATGCATCTTCTGCTATTTTATAAGAAGGAATTTCACCTGAGATAATTTTGGTGAATAAGGTCTCCATTTGTTAAGATCTAGATATTGAAATAACCTCTAATTCAATATGCCCATTAGGAACTTGAATTACGGCTGTGTCTCCAACTTTTTTTCCTAACAGTCCTTTACCAATCGGAGAATCTACAGATATTTTACTTTGCTTTAAATCGGCTTCACTTTGAGCCACAAGGGTGTATTTCATAATTGCACCATTGGTTTTGTTTTTTAATTCTACCGTAGAAAGAACTAAAACCTTAGAATTATCTAAACCTGTTTCATCAATAATTCGAGCATTTGCCACTAAATTTTCCATTTTGGCAATTTGCATTTCAAGCATCCCTTGTGCCTCCTTTGCTGCGTCGTATTCTGCATTTTCGCTTAAATCCCCCTTGTCACGAGCTTCAGCAATGGCTTGTGAAGCCTTAGGTCGCTCAACATCTTTGAGGTAATTTAACTCATCGCGCAGTTTTTTTAAGCCTTCTTCTGTATAGTAAGATACTTTACTCATGATTTCTACGTTTTATATAAACAAAAAATCCTCCTAATAGGTGGATTTCATACAAAGATACATAATTGCGAGAAGTTATACTTTTTTTTAGGCCTTTACCCATACTGCTGGGAGTTCTTTTTTTTTCCCTAATTAGTTGTGGGAAAAAACCACTTGAACGCAATCCGTTTTTACCGGAAGTCCGTTTTCAACGTGAAATTGATTTGTCTTTACCTTTGTTTAATGGATTGTCTTTTGTGGGAGGAAGCATCCTTTTGAATGACATTGGTTTTAATGGCGTAATCCTATTTAATTTAAACGGTTCTACTTTTTTGGCCTGGGAAGCCACTTGTCCCAATCATGTACCGAAAAGTTGTTCAAAATTATCCCTTACAGGTGTATTGAGTGAATGTAGTTGTGAAGGATTTCAATATAGTCTTGCTACAGGTATTATAATAAATCCCTCAGAAACCCTTTCTCCTCCACAAAATCTTTTGTATTATCAAGTTGAAGAATATAATGGTATCTTGAGGGTAAGTAATTAAAAAACACATAGCCTTTCTGATGATACTAATTAAACGTTTCATTTTACTGTTTACTCTTTTTAGTTCTATTATGAGCTTTGCACAGTTGTTAGAATTTGATTTTTCAGAAAAAAGACGAGAAGAAAGTGCTTTTCGATTATATGTACTTCGGTATGGCATTGTAGGAATAAGTAGTTTAAAACATTTAGATCTGTCTGCAGAATTGGTAAAAGTTCGCTTTGAACAGGGAGGAGGAACACAATTTTCATTTACACTCTACAGCACTCAAACCCTATGGAAAGGAAATAAAAAAGAGCCTATAAACACCTTTGACTTTCTTATGAATCCAATTGGAGGAACAATAAATGGTGCCTTTTTTATAGGTTTCCCTTTAACTCCTCAACATAAAAACTCAAAGTTTGCATTTTCGCTGGGTAAAAAATGGATTCAAGGGCAACCACTTCCTCAATTTAAAAGTTCCCGTTTCATGGCCAATTATAGTCGTTTAGGTTGGAGTTATCAAAAATTACTGGCTGAAGACCCTTTAACCAACTCAAGCTTGTCCATTTGGAGTTTTCCTCATCTATTAGTTCAACAAGCTTCAGTTAAGAGTCGAGATTCTTTTTTTGATTCTCAAATAGACCCTTGGGCATACGGATACGGAGCAGAAATTGGGCTTGAATACAATACCCAACTCAAAGTTATCCTCCACGGGCAACAACTCTTACCCTCATTTGCACAAGGAGATTATAATCGGTTTACAGCACGTCTAACTTTGGCCTACCGTTTTTAAAGTTCAATTTGAATCCCCGCTAAAATATGGGTCCCTGCCTGAGGATAATAACCTGTACCCTCAATGGTGGTGATTTGCCCCGGAGTTGACCAATCGTCGTCATAGGTATAAAAGTATCCGTTTGACTCATAGAGGTGATTGAAAATATTATTTACGAGTAGTGATCCTTGAACGGATCGAACCCCGATTTTGGGTTGCCAACGATACACTAAATTTAGATCTGAAGTGAAATAAGCTTTAAGTTTTGAAGTTTCAGCATCAATATTTCCCATGTATTGTTTGCCAACAAATTTTGATAAAAATGCTATTTGAAACTTTGAAGTGGGACTATAAACAACAGCATTTCCTGAAATAAGTGAAGGAGAAAAAGCTAAAGTTGTATTCCCTAATGCAGTTAAAATACCGTTTCGTTTAAAATAAAAATCAAGATTTTGGTTTCTGCTTAAGGCTAAATTAGGTTGCCACATCCAATGGTTCCCTAACTGCATTTTACCCTCTAATTCAAGTCCTACACGACGACTTTTGCCCACATTTTGACGTATTGGAGCTCCAACAGCGTCAAGAGCCCCAGTAAGAACTAACCGATCTTGATATTCCATCCAGTAAACATTTGCTTGACCCTGAAATTTATTTTTCTTAATTCGCCAGCCTAATTCAAAGTCATTTAATTTTTCTGGTTTGGGCGCTCCATTTTCATAATCTGTCCTATTGGGTTCGCGTTGTGCTTTTGCATAAGAGAAATATAGTTTACTATTGTCATTAGGGGTAAAGGTTACTCCTGCTTTAGGATTAAAAAAGAAAAAATTATCTTGAACCTCTATTGAATTCGGCCCCGCCACTTGACCTGATACAGAATAGTGTATTCCTCTTACTTGAAAATCAACAAATCCATTCCATTGATTTCCTATGGCTTGAAAAACTTTCACAAAAAGACTTTCCTCATTCTTTATCCCTTGATTTTCATAAAAACGAGCATTGTATTGAGTTGTACCTAAAAGTTGTCCCCAAACAATTTGACCAAAATGATTGCCACTATAGTGGCTGAGTAAGCCTCCTAGGTTGAGTGTTGTGTTAGGATTTTGATATTGTATTCCAAATGTTGAAACAAAAAAGTCATTGTCTAACCATTTTTGAGTTATGTTCTCCGTTTCCTCTATCACTAGTTCACCAATCTGAAAAGGGGTTAACTTCAAGTATGAGTATTGAGTTTCTGCTCCAAAAGTGAGGTTATTGGTTGCCCAAAGATCATTATACTCTTCATAAAAGCCATACCCTTTGGTATAATTAAGGCCCAACGAAACGTCCCAATTTGAATTTAGGTTTTGATTCCAGTGAAATTGATAGTGCTGTTGGGAATAATCATCTACCTGATTGTCATAAAATCCCATGGGGTTTCCCGTTGAATCGTATATTTCTCCAGCTGGATTGTAGGTTCTCTCCATAGTAAGCGTTTCCGCATCAATTCCATACCACGACTGATAGGTTATTTCATGTCCCCCAAAAAATAATGCTTTTAATGAGGTTTTTTTGTGTTGGTACTGCCCTTGAAAAAAATAGCCTTTTAAATCAGATTGTGCACGGTCTATATATCCTTTTGATTGAATAGAAGACCAACGACCAGATAACTGAAAACGATCTTGAAGAACTCCAGAATTAAATTGAATCGTGTTTTTGAAGGTGGAAAAACTTCCTACACTTGACGATAAAAGCACTTGAGTTTCTGAGGAGGCTGAATCTGTTTCTAAATTTAAACTTGCGCCAAAGGCAGCAGATCCATTTGTTGATGTACCAACGCCACGTTGTAATTGAAACTGAGATACAGAAGAAGCAAAGTCTGGTAAATTTACCCAAAATGTACCCTGTGATTCTGCGTCGTTGTAAGGAATTCCATTGATGGTAATATTTACACGTGTGGCATCACTGCCTCGTACTCGAATTCCAGTATACCCAATTCCTGCGCCTGCATCACTCGTTGTAACTACTCCAGGAAGGTAATTTAATAAAATGGGTATGTCTTGACCTAAATTTCGTGATTCTATTTCTTCTTTAGTGACATTACTAAAGGTAACTGGTGTATTTTCGTTAGCCTGTATCCCAATTAATTGAATCTCTTGTAGCGCTATTGTGGGTATTGAATCTTTGGGTTGAAATGGAAGTTGTGCTTTGCCAATAAAAATTATCCCTATTAAAAAAAGTTCAAAATAACGCACTGTATTCATTCGAATATTTTTTATCGAATAAAAGGGGTACTTATTCTTTGTTTTTATTTTGGTGTAAATTCCCTTGGCAGCATTACCTGCCCAGGTTCTACGGGTATGTTCTCAGCCTAAATTATGGCACCCCTTGAGAGACACAAATATAAGGAAACAAACGATTTAACGAAGCAAATCCATAACGGTTTTTACAGGGTGAAAAGTATCGGTTGGAAGTTCTATAAATACACTATTCCACTCTGCCATTCCCCCATTCCAAAGTCCAGGCCACTCTAAAATTGTGACGGATTTATTTTGATGGGTTTTATTACTAACCATGTAACGATGATCGTCACTAAAATCATAAAGCGAAAACTTTTCCCCTTTATGATCTGTAAGACTGCAAACCATTAGTACAGGATTGAAATGAGTACTTTCAGCCAAAGCTTCTTGATGTTCTTTTATCAATGAATTCAATTCTACACCCTCAACAATTTGTAAACTTTGCCCACGCGCTGAAGCCTTCCAAAATGGTCCACCTCCTTTTGCTCCTTGGTTTGGAATCATCCCACACACTCTTATCGGTCGATCCAAATAATCAAGTAAAATTTCGTAGTGTGATTTACTAGAGGTTGTAATTTGGTAATTCGGATTAAAATAAGAATGAATAAAGTCTATAATAGGTGAAAGTTCTGTTTGTTCTTTTTTAGTTTCAAGT